>NZ_JBDGML010000118.1:0-186561 GCF_057655195.1 Arthrobacter sp. Soil_N43 | reverse complement strand
ACAATGGACCATCCACATGCGATCCGGCATCCCCTGGTTCATCCCGCCACCCCACATCGACCCCCACCAAAAACCCCGCCGCAACCACCACCACCGCACATAAACACGCGGAAATAAGGGCGATCACCAACGTGGCGTCCTAGGGCCGGAGCCCGACGACCACTGTGGCGTCGAGGTCATCGGACCTCACAATGCGAGGCGTAAGCCCGCCCCGGGCCACCGTGGCTGCCGTGAGGTCAGCCTGGCGACGGCTCGTTTCGATGAGCAGATGGCCTCCCGACTTGAGCCACGTGCGCGCTGCAGCAGCAACCTTCCGCTGGATGTCGAGTCCGTCCTGGCCCCCGTCGAGTGACAGCCTGGACTCGTGGACGCGGGCTTCGTGGGGCATGCTGCTGATGGACTCGGTAGGCACGTAGGGCGCGTTGGCCGCCAGGATGTCTATCCGTCCTCTGAGGCGCGGAGGGAGTGCCGAGTAAAGATCACCTTCATGGACGTTTCCTCCAGCGGGAACAATATTGCCTCGAGCACAGCGCACCGCGGCAGGATCGACGTCGGAAGCGTGCAGCTCAATATCCTTTGCCACCGCAGCAAGGGCAGTACCCACAGCACCCGAGCCGCAGCAAAGGTCCACGACCACGGCGCCGGCCGCCTCCATCGGAGACGTTTTCACCTGCAGGAGCGCCGCTGCTTCACGGACCAGCAATTCCGTACGACGGCGGGGCACGAAAACGCCGGGTTCCACCGTGATTCGAAGTCCGCAGAACTCTGCCCAGCCCAGAATATGCTCCAGCGGAAAGCCGGAAACCCGCTGATCAACGGCTTCCGATAGCTGACCGGGAGTAAAGCGCGCGGCGAGTAATAGCTCGGCTTCCTCTTCGGCATAAACGCAGCCCGCGGCGCGAAGCCTGGTAGTGATGGCAGAGAGGGGGGGATGGTCAAATGGCATCGGAATGTCCTTCGGCTGAGCGACGGGCATCCCCTGCACCGACTAACCCCGGCGGTCCGGACGGCGGGCAGGGAGAACCCAGACTGGCATTGCGGTAATGGTTCCCACCTCCCTTGAATCTCAAAGCGCGGGCTTCGGGGCCCGCGAATCTTCATGTTATCGGACGCGGAGGGTCTGTCCTTGGCAAGATGGAGCCATGACGCCACATGAAAACCACCTGCTCATCTGGACCGGCTCGTATACGGCGGACAACGGCGGGCACGGCGCCGGCATCGGCGCCATCGCAGCCGCACCCGACGGCACCCTCACCTGGCGGGGCACCGCCGCCAAGGCGGATTCGCCGTCGTTCATTGCTGTGCATCCTTCCCTGCCGCTGGTCTACGCCGTCGGTGAAAGTGCGCAGTCCGTGCAGGCCTTTCGCCGGCGTGGAGAGTTCGGCCTGGAACTCGTGGGGGAGCCATGGCCCGCGGGAGAGGCGGCGTGCCATGTTGCCGTCGACCCCGGCGGCCGGTTTATCGCCGTTGCCTGTTGGGGGGACGGACAGGTACTGCTCTACGAACTGGATAACGACGGCGGCATCACAAGCCGTTCCGCAGCGGCACCGTCAGCGGACCCGTACGACGGCGGACGGCCCAGCCGCGCCCATGCCAGCCTCATGCTCGCCGACGGCCGCATGATGACCACCGACCTTGGCCATGACCTGCTGCGCGTCTGGAACTACGTCGCCGGACATGGACTCGTGCTGGATCACGAAGTGGTGCTTCCCAAGGACAGCGGCCCGCGCCATCTGGTGCAGCACCCGGACGGCACCGTCTTCGTCGTCTCGGAGTACTCCATCGAGGTCTTCGCGGCGCGGGCGGCATCCGGCACCGGGCAGTTCGAGTTGGTCAGCCAAGGCCCGGCATGCGCTGCCAAGGCCCGGGAAGCTGACTCCGCGGCAGAAATTGCCCTGTCGCCAAACGGGAAGTTCGCCTACGTGGGAATCCGCGGTTCCAATCGAATCTGTGTGCTGGACGTCGACGGCGCGCGGGGCCAGCTCCGCCCGATGACGGACTTTTCCAGCGGCGGCGACTGGCCCCGCCACCACCTGGTCCGGGACGGCTGGCTTCATGTCGCCCACGAACGCTCCCACGACGTGACCACCTTCCGCCTCGACGCCGAATCCGGGCTTCCGGGCGACCTGGCCAACAGGCTTGTTGTGGGTTCCCCTACGGCGCTGGTTGTGGCAAGCTAAAACGAATCGACAAACCCAATACAGCATCCGTCATCGTCTTTACAGTGATGTCTTACTCACCGGAGCTGATGGCTTCCAGCGCGACTTGGGCAGGTCGTCACGCACGTTACCCGGATGGGCCGGGATAAGCAGCGTTGCTTCGCGGAAGGTTTCTCAGC
Organism: Arthrobacter sp. Soil_N43; assembly: GCF_057655195.1. Lineage (NCBI taxonomy): Bacteria > Bacillati > Actinomycetota > Actinomycetes > Micrococcales > Micrococcaceae > Arthrobacter > Arthrobacter sp. Soil_N43. The sequence goes on along the minus strand of NZ_JBDGML010000118.1, from coordinate 184,223 downwards.
CATGTCCTCCAACCCTGTCCAGCGCTTCATGCGCCCCCGCACAATGCTCAACCACGCGCGCGGGGTCTCCGGCCTCGCCCGTACCGCGGCGGCTGCTGCGTCCGTTCTGGCCCTCATAAGCGCCGCCCTTCCCGCCCAGTCCGCACCGGGCCCCAGGGATCCGGCGTCGTCATCGGGCAGCCAGCCGTCGTCGGCCCTTCAGTCCCTGCGGGCACCGGTCACAGACGAGAATTTCTACTTCGTCATGGCGGACAGGTTCAGTAACGGCGATGCCGCCAACGACGACGGCGGGCTGGGACCGGATCCGATGGTGTCCGGCTTCGACCCCACGCGCAAAGGCTTCTACAACGGCGGCGACCTGAACGGGCTGCTGGAGAAGATCGACTACATCCAGGGGCTGGGCACCACGTCAATCTGGCTGACACCCAGCTTCAAGAACAAGGCGGTGCAGCCGGAGGACAAGTCCGCCGGCTACCACGGGTACTGGGTCACGGACTTCACGCAGATCGATCCGCACCTGGGCACCAATGCCGAGCTCAAGGAACTCATCGATGAGGCTCACTCGCGCGGCATGAAGGTGTACTTCGACATCATCACAAACCACACGGCGGACGTCATTGGCTATGAGGAAGGCGCCCGCGCCGGTTATGTGTCCAAGGACAAGGCGCCTTACCGCACGGCGGCCGGGGTGGAGTTCGATGACCGCGACTACGCAGGAAGGGCTGATTTCCCGCAGCTCGATGCAGAGACCTCGTTCCCTTACACACCCGTGCTGGACCCCGCGGAGCAAAACCTCAAGGTGCCTGCCTGGCTCAACGATCCCACGCTCTATCACAACCGCGGGGACACCACTTTCGCCGGTGAAAATTCGTACTATGGCGACTTCTTCGGCCTGGATGATCTGTTCACCGAGCACCCCGCCGTCGTGAAGGGCATGACGGACGTCTACCAGACCTGGATCAGGGACTTCGGGGTTGACGGTTTCCGGATCGACACCATGAAGCACGTGAACGATGAGTTCTGGCAGCAGTTCGGTCCGAAGGTCCTCAGTTACGCGAAGCAGCAGGGCAAGGACGAGTTCTTCATGTTCGGAGAGGTCTTCGACACCTCCAAGAGCTTCACGTCGCAGTTCACCACCCGCAACAAGATGCAGGCCGTGCTGGACTTCCCGTTCCAGGACGCCGCCCGCAATTTCGCGTCCCGCAGCCAGGACGCCCGCCAGCTGGAGACGTTCTTTTCCCTGGACGACTGGTACACGGACGCAGACTCCAACGTGTATCAGCTGCCCACCTTCCTGGGGAACCACGACATGGGCAGGATCGGCAGCTTCATTTCCGCGGACAACCCGGACGCTGACGACGCCGAACGGCTGTCCCGCGACGAGCTCGCCCACGAACTGATGTACTTCTCGCGCGGAAACCCGGTGGTCTACTACGGCGACGAGCAGGGCTTCACCGGTCCGGGCGGAGACCAGGACGCCCGCCAGACACTTTTCGCCAGCAAGGTGCCGGAATACCTGGACGACGATCTGCTCGGCACTGGCGCCACCCATGCGACCGACAACTTCAACACCGCACACCCGCTGTATGGCAAGATCAGCGAGCTCGCCACGCTGACCAAAGACCACCCCGCCCTGCGGAACGGCGCGCATCAGCACCGCTACGCATCCGATGGCCCGGGCATCTACGCCTTCTCCCGCACGGACGCCAAGGACCAGCGCGAATACGTAGTGGCTCTGAACAACAGCGAGCAGCCCCGGACGGCGTCCATCCCCACGTACATCGCAAAGCGCAACTACACGCTTCTCTACGGCGACGCCGCGGCGGAATCGAAGAGCTCGGCGGACGGCACGCTGACCGTGACCGTGCCCCCGCTGTCGGCAATCGTCTACCAGTCCTCCGGTCGGATTCCCCACTCAAAGCAGGCCCCGGGCATCACACTGCAAGCGCCCGCCCCAGCTGCCGCCACCGCCACCGCTGCTGGCGACAACGGGCGAATGCAGGTAACGGCCGACGTCGACGGCACGTCCTTCTACCAGGTCACCTTCCAGGCCCAGACGGCCGGAGGGAAATGGGAATCCATCGGCACCGACGACACCGCGCCTTATCGGGTCTTCCACGACGTGGCCGCACTCAATCCAGGGACGGCGCTAAAGTACCGGGCAGTGGCGCTCGACAACTCAGGCCACACATCTGTCAGTCGCACCCGCACCGCCTCGGTCCCGGCCCCCACCCTGACCATCCAGGAGCCAAAGGAGGGCAGCACGGTCCAAGGGAACGTGGCGGTCGTGGCCACGGCGGACCCGGAAAAGGCCAGCCACGAGGTGGGCTTCGAACGGAGGATTGCCGGCGGGGAATGGACGCCAATCGGTGTGGCGGATGACTCCTCACCCGACTACACCGTGCGGGACGACATAGCGGCCCTGAAGCTCCCGGACGGGACCAGGGTGGGCTACCGGGCGACGATGAGCGGTTCCGGCGTCAGCGTGGTCAGCGGCGTGCGGACCGTCGTCGTGGGGACGGCCGCCGTTCCCCTGCCACAGTCCGTCACCGTTGCGGGCGACCTGAACGACGAGATGGGCTGCCCCGGCGACTGGCAGCCGGCGTGCACGTCGGCGTTCATGGCGCTGGATCCGGCCGACAGCATCTGGAAGCTGACCGCCGACCTGCCCGCCGGCAGGTACGAATTCAAGGCAGCCATCAACGGTTCCTGGGACGAGAACTACGGCCAGGGCGGGGCGCGGAACGGCACGAACATCGTCCTGAACCACGACGGCGGCCAGGTCACCTTCCGGTATAGCCACAGCACGCATGTGATCACGGCCGGATGAGTCCGTGCTGCCCGTTGCTTAGCCGCGGATCGACTCCTCGACCGCGGCTAAGAGGGCGTTGAACCGCTCGTTCTCGTCCAGGCTGTCGAGCAGCACGGAATCACCGTCGGAATTGGCCAGGGGCACCTGCCAGTTGGGGTACTGGGCTGACGTTGTCCCCGGCTGGTTCTGCACCCTGCGCTCCCCTACCGCGTCAACCAGTGCGACGCCGAGCAGCACGGACGGCGTCTGGGCCAGCAAACGGTGCAGTGCCTCGATCCGTTCCTCCTCGGTGCCGGCATCGTCGGCCGGAAGAAGCCCGCGCTGCCGCAGCAGCTGCATCATCTTCTCAAGCGTGGCGTTGTGCTCGAGCCGTTCCTCCTCCGCGGGCCGCTCCAGGAGGCCCAGCCCGCTGCGAAGGGTCACGTGGTCTCCGGCGAGGTAGCCCGCTGTCGGCGGGAGGTCGTGGGTGTTGACGCTGGAGAGGGCCTGCAGGCGGTACTTTTCCGGCGCAAGCGGAGCATCGCCGTCGCTCTCGAACCACAGGATGGAGGTGCCCAGGATGCCGCGCGCGGCCAGGTAGTCGCGGACCCACGGCTCAAACGTGCCCAGGTCCTCTCCGATCACCACAGCGCCTGCGCGCTGTGCCTCGAGTGCCAGAATCCCGATCAGGGCGTCGTGGTCGAACCGGACATAAGCACCGTCCCCGGCGGAGTTTCCGGCCGGCACCCACCAGAGGCGGAAGAAGCCCAGGATGTGGTCCACCCTGATGCCGCCCGAATGCCGGAGAATCGTTGCCAGCATCTCCCGGAAGGGACGGTAGCCGGCCTCGGCGAGGCGTGTGGGATGCCACGGCGGCTGGTGCCAGTCCTGCCCCAGCTGGTTGTACATGTCGGGGGGCGCCCCCACGCTCACGCCGGAGGCGAGGACATCCTTCAGCGTCCACGCATCCGAGCTCTGCAGGTCCACGCCGACGGCAAGGTCATGCACCACACCGAGCCGCATGCCGGCACGCTTGGCGGCCGCCTGCGCGGATTCGAGCTGCTCATCGCAGAGCCACTGCAGCCAGCAGTGGAATTCGATCCGGTCCGCCAGCTCGTTCCGGAGCTTCTCCACGAGGGGCGAGCCGAGTGCCGCGGCAGGATCGGTCCAGAAGGGATCGTCCGCGTCGATATCCTCACGGATCGCGCACCACAGGGCGAAGTCCTGCAGCCCGGTTCCCGCCGTGCGGCAGAAGTCCTCGAAGGCGCGCTGCCGGGACGGGGAACGGCGCACTCCGTGCACCAGCTCCAGCGCGGCCAGCTTCGCCGCGTACGCCGTGTCCCGGTCCAGCCGGGTGGTGTCCTTGTTCAGTTTCCGCGCCTGCTTCATGAGACCGCGGATGACAGCCTGCTTCTTCGGTTTCAGGTACGCAAGCTCCGGAATCGCCTCGACGCGGAGATACAGCGGGTTGAAGAAACGCCGTGTGGACGGTGAATACGGCGAGGGCTCCACAGGTGGCACGGGATCCGCCGCGTGCAGGGGATTCACCAGCACGTAGTCAGCCCCGCGGGCACCGGCGAGTGCGGCAAGCTCGGCGAGATCGGCGAAGTCACCCACTCCCCAGGACCGCTCGGAGCGCACCGAATACAACTGGGTGGCCAGGCCCCAGCCGCGGCGTTCCTCAAGCGGCCCAGCCGTGGAGAGCCTGGACGGCACCACCACGAGGGTGGCCTCCGCCACTGTGCCCTCCGACTCTGCGCGCAGCGTATGCCATCCCAGGCCTGTGTTGGCCGGTACGTCGAACGTGGCCCGGCCGATGGTCACGCCATCCACCTCGCGCGGTTCCACCCAGGCGTCCTGCCGCCCGGCTTCAAGCTTTCGGCCATCCTCGGTAATGACGCTCACGCGGACAGCTGAGCCGTCCCGGACGTGGACCGGCACCTGGGACGGCGTCCCTTCCTGAACCACGACGGCGGGCGGCAGCATCCGCCGCCACGGCGCCAGTTCCGCTTCAGCCAGGGCAGTCTCGATGAGCTGATCGGTGTGCGCCGGGACCCCCAGGGCCGCCAGGACGCGGATCAGGGTGGCGGGTGCAACGTCGTGCGGGTTACCGTCCCAGCCCTGGTAGGTGGTGCCTACACCGTTCGCGTCCGCGAGCCAGCGCAGCAGCTCGGGGTTGACGGGGGTGCCGGAAGGTTCTGCCGGTGTTCCGGAAGTTGGCGCTTGCTGCTGGCTGGAAGCCTTCATTGATGTCCGCCTCGTCTGCTGTGATCGGCCCAAACTTACAGTGCTCCCGTTGCGGCCGGCCACTTTTCAGCCCCGGGCAACTGTTGGTTCCGATTATTGCAGGGCGTTTGCCCCGTGAAGGCCACCCGGGGCGTTAACCCGCGGCGCAGGCCTGCTGCAGCTGCTTCACCGACTCGTTGGGGACCTGGTCGCCGGCCTCGGCTATCTCCGCCAGCGGATCCGTAATCTCGGACGGAACGCCTGACGTCTCGGCACCTGCCACGAGCCCGGTCAGCGCCGCCTTGTCCGAGGCACTGACCAGGCCGTCCTCCAGCAGCGCGCAGATCTGGCCCTTCACCTGTTCGGCCGCAGCGTTCGCAACGCCGGAGGCGGCGGAGCTCGCCGCGTTCTGCACCGCTTCCTCCGCCTGGCCACAGCCAGCCAGAAGAAGCATCGCGGGAACCATGGCCAGGGCAGGGAGACGTAGTTTCATGCTTCCCAGCCTAACAAGGCGCCTGAGGGCTATCTGGCACCGCCCTGCCCCCGCAGACAACGATGTCCAAGGCAAGGGCGCGCACGCAGTGTCGAATACGTACCCTAGGATCCGTTGACTTGTCTCGTGGACTTAACTTAGCGTTCCTCACACTGACAACGTTGTCTAAGGGAAAGGCACGCGCAATGAAGGGCGACCTCAGCGAAATGAGCAGCAGAAAATCACGAAAAATACAGGTCTGTTCCACACTGGCTCTGGCAGGTCTCGGCCTGGCCGCCGTGCTGGCCGGGACAGGACCGGCCTCGGCGGCCGGGACGGTGGGCGACGAGCAGTACCGGCCGGCCGTCCACTTCACACCGAAGCAGAACTGGATGAACGATCCCAACGGGATGGTCTACCACAACGGCCTCTATCACCTGTACTACCAGCACAATCCCTCCGGCAACACGTGGGGCAACATGTCATGGGGCCATGCCACCTCCACGGACCTCACACACTGGAAGGAACAGCCACTGGCCATTGCCACCGACGACCAGCAGGACATCTTTTCCGGCAGCGTGGTGGTGGACAAGGACAACACGTCGGGCTTCGGCACGGCAGAAAAGCCACCCATGGTGGCAATCTTCACCAGCGCCTACAAGGACGCTTCCCCGTACAGAGGCCTCCAGGCGCAATCCCTGGCTTACAGCCTGGACGAGGGCCAGACCTGGACCAAGTACAGCGCCAACCCGGTACTCAACCGCAATTCCGCGAACTTCCGCGACCCCAAGGTTTTCTGGTACGCCGCCCCCGGAGGCGGCGGATACTGGGTGATGGCTGCCGTTGAAGCCACCGAACACAAGGTGCTGCTGTACAAATCCGGCAACCTCAAGGACTGGACGGCCCTGAGCGAATTCGGACCCGCGAACGCCACGGGCGGACTCTGGGAATGCCCGGACCTCTTCCCCTTGGCAGTCGACGGCGATCCGGCCAACGTCAAGTGGGTCATGGTGGTCAACATCAACCCCGGCGGCGTAGCCGGTGGCTCGGCCGGACAATACTTCGTGGGGGACTTCGACGGCACCACCTTCACCTCGGAGACCACCAAGGCGAGCGGCACGCTGCCCGCCGGTACTCCCCTCGCCGGTTTTAATGACGGCACGTTCAACGGCTGGACGGTGAACAACGAGCCGGGCAACCCGAAAAACGGACCGTTCGGGGACGCCCCCGCCGCCGGGACACTTCCGGGGCAGAACGCCGTCACCGGTTTTGCAGGCGCCGGACTCATCAATTCATTTAACGACGGCGACTGGCCCGTGGGCTCCCTGAACTCGCCTGCGTTCACCGTGGGGAGCGATTACCTCAACTTCCTCGTCGGCGGCGGGCAGCATCCCCGGGTCTCGGACAAGCTGGACAACACACCGCCTCCCGGCGATCTGCTGTTCGCCGGCTTTGAGGTCCCGGACGGAACCACCCTGGCCAACGCCGGCTGGACCGGCACCGGGGACCTGGCCCCCACTTTCCAGCCCGCCACCGCAGGCGGCGACTTCTACATCGGAGCCAAACGCATCAACACGTTTGAAACGGGCGGCGCTCCCGGCGACGACAGGCAGGGAACCGTGACCTCGCCGTCGTTCACTGTGTCCCGGAACTTCATGAGCATGCTGGTGGGAGGCGGACACCGGGACGGGACGTCAGGCCAGCTGCTGGAGGCCCAGCTGGTTGTGAACGGCAACGTGGTGCGCACCTTGGCAGGCGACGACTCCGGCGCCCTCAACTGGAAAGGCTGGGACGTGTCTGAGTTTGCCGGGCAGCAAGCACAACTGCGGATCGTTGACCAGGCCACCGGCGGGTGGGGACACCTGACGCTCGATCACGTGATGCTGACGGACCAGGCCGCCGTGCCGCGTTCCGACGAAACCACGGTCAACCTCGTAGTCGACGGGAAAGTGGTCCGGACAGCCACGGGCGCCAACAGTGAAGTCCTCGACTGGACGTCCTGGAATGTCTCGGAATTCAAGGGGCGGCAGGCCAGCATCCGCGTGGTGGACAACAACCGTTTCGGCTGGGGCCACATTCTCGCCGACGAGTTTGTCGCGTCCTCCCGTCCGGCGACGCCGCGCCTTGAGACCTATGACTGGCTGGACTACGGCAGGGACTACTACGCCTCTGTATCGTTCGGCAACATGCCAGCCGATGAGCGCATCATGTTGGGCTGGATGAACAACTGGGACTACGCCAACGCCATTCCCACCTCGCCGTGGCGCAGTGCCATGTCCCTGCCCCGCCAGGTGGGGCTGACCCAGACCGCCGCCGGTCCCCGGCTGGTCCAGAAGCCCGCCCAGCAGGTGAGCAGCCTTGCAAAGAGGAGCAGCTACACCGAAAAGCGGACCAGGAGCATCACTCCGGGAACCCACGTGCTGCCGTCGGCTGCTTGGGGCCAGGTCCAGAAAATCGATGTGACCTTCGCTCCCGGCACCGCGGCGAAGAGCGGCATCACGGTGCTCGGGAACGGGAATTCCTCGACCGTCATCGGCTACGACAAGGCAGCGGGCAAGCTGTATGTGGACCGGACGAAGTCCGGCAACACGGCCTTCCATCCGCTGTTCACCTCGGTGGACTCGGCCCCGGTGACGCCCGATGCCTTCGGTAACGTGACGCTGAGCATCTACGTCGACCGGTCCTCCGTGGAGGTCTTCGCCCAGAACGGCCTGCGAACCATCACGGATCAGGTCTTCCCCGAACTGGGTGCCAGCCAGGTCGCGCTCTTCGCCGAAGGCGGCACAGCGCAGCTGAAGTCCATCACCGCCAAGCCGTTGACGCAGTCGATGTTCGTTGCGGAGACGGGCACAGTCAAGAACAACAGGGGTTAGGCGGCGCGGCAGCAACCAAGGGCTGCACACAGCAGCGGGGCGGGGACTGGAAGTCCCCGCCCCGCTGCACTTTGCGGACCCGCTGGCGCAGCCAACCGGCTGACTTTGCTGACCGGCTGACTTAGCTGACCGGGTGAAGCCACGTCAGCACAGAGCCGTCTTCCTCGATGTGGTCGCGCAGTTCCCCGTTGAAGCGGGCGCCGTAGTCGGCGCTGATGTGCTCCTCAAAGGCGGCATCGTCCTCGTACACTTCGAAAACAAAGTACTCACGGGGATTGGATTCCCGCGTGTAGGGCAGAAACAGCTGGTTCCCCGGCTCGCGCCTGACATGTTCCGTCAGTTCGCGCATCATTTCCGCAACCCGGTCTTCACTGCCGGGCTTCACTGTAAATTCGGCATAGAGCGTCTTGGCCATGGTTTTCCCCTCTTGAGGTTCGGTGGGCGTTGAATTGGCGTGTTGAAATCGTGCGGGGTGGTCACAGCGGGCGGAGTTCTCCGGATCCGCGCTCGATGAGTTCCGAAGGGACCACGTACGTCTGCGGCGCGCTGTCGTCGCCGTCGATCCTGGCCAGCAGGCGCTCGGCGGCGAGCTTCCCGATTCGCTCCGGATGCTGAGCAATAACGGTGATGCCCGGGTCCATCATGTCCGCCAGCGTGAAGTCGTCGAACCCCACGAGGGCCACCCGCCTGCTGGCACCGAGTTCCTTGAGGGCGCGCATGGCACCGAACGTGACAAGGTTCTGGCTGGAGAAGACAGCGGTCGGCGGGTCCTCGGACCGGAGCAGGCCAAGGGCGGCCTGGCGCGCAGACTCCTCGTCGTGGAGCCCCTCGATCACCGGCACCGCGGACGTCGCGATGCCCGCACGCCCCAGCTCCTCCACAAAACCGCGCTTGCGTTCGCGGGCCGTCTGGATGTCCGCGCGGTCACCCAGGTAGGCAAGTTTGGTGTGGCCGTGGGCGATCAGATGGGCGGCGGCCTTGGCGGCCCCGACGGCATTGTCCGTCACCACGGCGTCGGCCTCGATGCCCACCGGCTCCCGGTCGATGAACACCATGGGCAGGTCCCGTGAATGCTCCGGGATGACGTAGGACTGGCTCTTGGCGATGGGCGTCAGGACGAGGCCGTCAACCCGCCTGCCCAGGAAGGCGGCGACCAGGGCCTTCTCACGCTCGGGGTCGTCGTCGAGGCTGGCGGCGAAGACCGCTATCCCGCGGGCCGCAAGCGTGTCTTCCAAGGCCCGGTGGATCTCGGAGCTGAACGGGTTGGCCACACTGGGCAGCAGCAGCCCGATCGACAGGGTCTGCCGGCCGGAGCGGCGCAGGCTCCCGGCCGCCATGTCCAGCTGGTAATTGAGCTGCTGGGAGGCGCTGAGGACACGCTTCCGGGTGGCCTCCGAAACGCCGGCCTCATCGTTCATCACCCGAGAGACGGTCTTGATGCCCACCCCGGCGAGGGCCGCGACGTGGCGCATAGTGGGCCGGTTCTTCGCCGCATCGGCCTGGTAACGATTAGACATCGTTGTCATGATTGCGTCCTTCATCATCCAATTTCTCTTGACTCTACCCTGTGACGTTGATTACATGATGCATGACATCGTTGTCAGGCACGGGAAGTGCCTCGAAACCAGGAGATTCAATGTTGAGTTCCAAAGCCCCGCGGACAGCCGCCAACCGCCTGCTTGCCATCGGCGCAGTCCTGACCCTTGGCACGCTCAGCCTGACTGCCTGCGGCGGAAGTTCCACCGCCACCTCGTCCACGGGAGGCTCGTCCTCCGAGAAGGTCGGCGTTTCCCTCATCGTGAAAACCACGTCCAACCCCTTCTTCGTTTCCATGCAGGATGGGGCCAAGAAGGCCGCCGAAACCGGCGGCGTGGACCTCAAACTCGCGGCCGGCAAGGCAGACGGCGACGAAGAGACCCAGATCCAAGCCATCGAGAATGCCATTTCCAAGGGCGATAAGGGCATCCTGATCACGCCCAACGGCCCCTCGGTGGTGGATGCCCTCAAGAAGGCCAAGGACGCCGGACTCTTCGTGATTGCCCTCGACACTCCGCCGGACCCCGCAGACGCCGCAGACATCACGTTCGCCACCGATAACTTCGCGGCCGGCGAGCTTATCGGCAAATGGACGGCCGCGCAGCTCGGCGGAAAGAAGGCCACCATCGCCCTGCTGGACCTGTTCGACGACAAGGTGGTCTCGGTTGACTACAACCGCGACCAGGGCTTCCTGACCGGCCTCGGCATCGACACCGCGGATGCGAAGAAGAACGGCGACGAAGCCAAGACCGGCAAGTACACGGGCGGCAAGGGCGGCGAGTACGAGATCGTCGGCAGCCAGGCGACCCAGGGCGCCGAAGACGGCGGCCGCACCGCCATGGAGACCCTCCTCGCCAAGAACCCGAACGTCAACGTCGTCTACACGATCAACGAGCCCGCCGCGGCCGGCGCGTTCGAGGCACTGAAGTCCGCCGGCAAGGAGAAGGACGTGCTGGTGGTCTCCGTTGACGGCGGCTGCGCCGGCGTCAACAACGTCAAGTCCGGCGTCATCGGCGCGACCGCCCAGCAGTACCCGGTCAAGATGGCCGAGTTGGGTGTCAAGGCCATCGTTGACCTCGCGAAGACCGGCCAAAAGCCGTCCAACTCCGAGGGACTGGACTTCTTCAACACCGGCGTCGAGCTCGTCACGGACAAGGCCGCCGATGGCGTCAAGAGCATCACGACGGCCGAAGCCGCCAAGATCTGCTGGGGCAAGTAGCCAGCTTTGAACCCCGTGCCGCGGGAAGTGCCGAAGGCGCACTTCCCGCGGCCCCACCCCACCAGAACCTCAAAGTTCAGGAGCCACCGTGACCCAGCAACAAACCGCAGGCCCGCCCGCCACAGGGCATGCTGACCTGGCCGAGGAATTCCTCGACCGCCAAACCCCGCTCAGCCGGATCCGCAACATACTCCACCGCTACCCGGCCCTCAGCCCCGCCATCGTCCTGCTCGTCGCGGTCGTGGTGTTCGGACTGCTCAACGACAGATTCCTGCGGGTCGAGAACCTGTCCCTGATCACCCAGCAGGTCTCGGTGGTCGGAACCCTCGCCATCGCCCAGACCCTCATCATCCTCACCGCCGGCATCGATCTCTCGGTGGGCGCCGTCATGATCCTCGCTTCCATGGTGGTGGCGCAGCTCGCCACCGGCAACGGCGCACCGGCGCCACTGGCGCTGCTCCTCGGGCTCGTCGTCGGGCTCGCGGCCGGCGCAATGAACGGCTTCCTGGTCACCAGGTTCCGGCTCCCTCCGTTCATCGTCACGCTCGGCACACTGAACATCTTCATCGCACTGACCCTGCTCTACTCCGGCGGCTCGACCGTCCGTGGCTCGAGCATGCCGGACCTCCTCACCTGGACCGGAAGCACTTTCCCCGTCGGACCGGTCCGCATCTCCACCGGCGTCGTCATGATGCTGCTGCTCTACATCGCGGTCGCGTTCATCCTCGGCAAGACCGCTTGGGGCAGGCACGTCTACGCGGTGGGCGATGACAAGGAAGCCGCCCGCCTCGCCGGCATCCCGGTGAACCGCGTCCTCATGAGCGTCTACCTCGCAGCCGGAGCGGTGCTCGCCATCGGTGCGTGGATCCAGATCGGCCGCACGAACGCAGCCAGCCCCAACGCCGGTGTGGACCTGAACCTCGACTCCATCACCGCCGTCGTGATTGGCGGAACCAGCCTCTTTGGCGGCCGCGGCTCCGTCTGGGGATCGCTCTTGGGCGCGCTGATCGTCGGCGTGTTCCGGAACGGGCTGTCCTTGGCCGGTCTCGACGTGCTGTACCAGACCCTCGCCGTGGGCGTCCTCATCATCCTCGCTGTGTCCATCGACCAGTGGATCCGAAAGGTGAAATCATGACCGCCACAGAATTCCAGCCGGCCAGCACCGAGGTCCGCCAGCCGATCCTGCAGGCCAGGAACCTCGTCAAGACCTTCGGCCGTGTCGTGGGCCTGGACGGTGTCAGCCTGGACCTGTACCCCGGCGAAGTGCTGGCAGTCATCGGCGACAACGGGGCCGGAAAATCCACGCTCATCAAGTGCCTCACCGGTGCCGAGATCCCGGACTCCGGTGAACTGAAGGTCTCCGGCCAGCCGGTCCACTTCAAGCGCCCGCAGGACGCCCGTGCGCACGGCATCGAAACGGTCTACCAGAACCTTGCCGTGTCACCGGCCCTGGACGTGGCCTCCAACCTGTTCCTCGGCCGGGAGGAGCGTGTTCCGGGCCCGCTGGGAAAGATCTTCCGGGTCCTCGACACCAAGGGCATGCGCCGCAAGGCCAAGGAGGAGCTGACCCGGCTGGGGATCTCCACCCTCCAGGACGTCACTGTGCCGGTGGAAAACCTGTCGGGCGGCCAGCGCCAGGCCGTGGCAGTCGCCCGCGCAGCGGCGTTCGGATCCAAGGTGGTTGTGCTGGACGAGCCGACGGCGGCGCTTGGCGTGCGGGAATCGAACCAAGTCCTGCAGCTGGTCCGTGACCTCCGCGACAGGGGCCTGCCGGTGATCCTGATCAGCCACAACATGCCGCATGTGTTCGACGTGGCCGACCGGATCCACATCCAGCGCCTCGGCAAGTGCGCCGCCACCATCACCCCGCAGTCACACAGCATGACCGACGCCGTGGCGATCATGACCGGTGCCGCCACCGCCTGAGCCGGCGAATCACCGCTTTCCCCAACACTCCGTCCGCGGGCCTGCAGCAACAGGTCCGCGGACGGCCCCATGAAAGGCCCTCCATGCTCAAGACCCACTCCAGCACTCCAGCGGCCCACCCTGACGTCATCGTCATCGGCGAGGCGCTCACCGACATCGTCGCCACATCCGGCGGCGCCGTGGAGCACCCGGGCGGATCGCCGATGAACGTCGCCTACGGGCTGGGACGCCTCGGCGTCGGCGCCGCCCTCCTGACGTCGATCGGCGACGACGACCGCGGTGCCGCGATTGAGGCGCACCTGGCCGGCGCCGGCGTCGAACTCCTCCACGGTTCGAAATCGCAGGGCCGCACCGCCTCCGCAACGGCCACCCTGGCGGCCGACGGCTCCGCACGGTACGACTTCGATATCAGCTGGGAGCTCCTGCCAGTGGCTCCGGCCTTCCTCCCCAAGGTGCTCCACACCGGCTCGATCGCCACATTCCTGGCCCCGGGCGCCGCCGCGGTCAAGGAACTTCTCGAGCAGTCTCACCGCGAGTGCCTGGTCACGTACGATCCCAACATCCGGCCCGCGCTCCTGGGAAGCCAGTCCGAGGCCCGGTCAATCTTCGAGGACCTGGTCCCGCTGACCGATGTGGTCAAGCTCAGCGATGAGGACGCCCGATGGCTCTACCCGGGCCTTGAGCTCGAGGCCACCGCGGCGCGGATCCTGGAACTCGGCGCGGGGCTGGCGGTGGTCACCTGCGGCTCCGAGGGCTCCCTGCTGGCCACCCCGGCCACGCAGCTGAACATCCCGGCCGTCAGGTCGGTGGTGGCTGACACCATCGGCGCCGGAGACTCCTACATGTCGGCGTTGATCTACGGCCTGCTGGCCCGCGGAACGGACGGCCTTGCACCCGCCGTGCTGGAGACGCTCGGGCGCACGGCATCGAAGGCAGCCGCCATCACGGTCCGCCGGCCCGGTGCGAACCCGCCCACGGCTGATGAGCTGCTCGCGGACCTGCCGGAACAGGCGTCCGCCCCCGCCGCCGTCGTCGCCTAACGCAGCAGCCGGTGGGTGCCGCACCCCAGGGTCATGCCTGCCGTGCAGCACCCACCGTCATGTGCTGCACGCGTCCGTCCACGAACGTCGCCAACACTTGTGCCGCCGCCAGGTCGTCCGGGGCAACCGTCAGCGGATCCATATCAAACACCGTGAAATCCGCTCGCTTGCCCACCGTGACGGAGCCGGAGACGGCCCACTCCCCCGCAGCCTTGGCAGCGTGCGAGGTATACCCTTCGAGCGCCTGCCGTGCCGTGAGGGCCTGGGCCGGCAGTACCGGCTGGTCGCCCGGTTGGCCTGCCCGCCGTCGTAGTTGCGCGTCCGCCAAAATGGGCAATGGTTCAAACGGGGCAATCGGCCAGTCGGATCCCAGCCCGAGGGTGACACCCGCGGCGCGAAGGTCACCGCAGCGCCAGGCCCTGTTCGCCCGTTCCGCTCCCAGCCGGGTTGACCAGTTGTCCGTCTGGTCGGCGCGGGAGTAGTGGGTGCAGTGCGTCGGTTGCATGCTGGCCACCAGGCCTGCCCGGGAGAACCTCCCGATGAGGGCGTCCGGGACGGTTTCGAGGTGTTCGATCCGGTGCACGGCGGTTGGCCCCCCTTGAGGCACGGCCTCGAAGGCGTCCAGAACTGCGGCCACTCCCGCGTCACCGATCGCGTGCGTGGCCGTGGGAATCCCGAGGCTGGCGAAAAAGCGCACCGCCGCCGCGTACTCCTCCGGGCGGGGCCAGAAGGGGGCCACCGACTCCCCATGCGAATCGGGTTCAAACAGCCAGGCCGTGCCGTTGTCCACCGTACCGTCCACGAACAGCTTGATGCCGGCCACATCCCAGCGCCGTCCACCCACGCCGATCTGTTCCGCGAGCCGGCGCCAGTCCTCCTCGCCGCTGCCGGGCATGCACCACGGCGAGATCCGCAGGCGCAGCGGAAGGCCTCCATCCATGTCTTCTTCGAGGGCCCGGTAGAGCTCCAGCGAGCCGTCCCCGCAGTCCATCACATGCGCGCCCGTCAGCCCGGCCCTGGAGAACCGCGTGAAGAGTTGCGCCAGCCTCGCCTTCCGCTCATCGAAGGATTCCGCAGGCATCACGCGCGTCACGAGTTCCATGGCAGCAGCCTCCAGCAGGAGTCCCGTGGGCCTGCCGCTGCCGTCGCACACTACTTCCGACGCCTGGTCGAACTCGCGCGGCCCGGTGACCCCCGCCAGTTCAAGTGCCCCGGAACTGGCCAGCGCCGAATGCCCGTCGAACAGACGGATGAGGCACGGCCGTCCGGAGACGACGTCGTCAATCAGCTCGCGGTGGGCGGCGGCGGATCCGAACACATTGGGGTCCAGACCCCAACCTCGCACCCAATCCCCCTGCGCTGTCGCTGCCGCTTCGGCGCGCAACAGTGCGCGCACCTCAGCTAGGTCCCTGGCGCCGGACAGGTCGCAGCCGCGCGTCAGCTCCAGTCCGAAGACCGGGTGCATATGGCAATCCACCAGGCCGGGAGTCAGCGCGGCGGCACCGAAGTCGATGACCTCCGCGGCAGCCCAGTTCTCTGCCTCCGAACGGGTTCCGACGGCGGCAACCACCCCGTTCTGGACCGCCACAGCCTGCGGCGCGTGGCCCCTGAGCAAGCGGCCCTCCATCGTGTGGACGGTGTCGGCCAGGATGATCAAATCAGGATTCATGGGTTTCGAAGCTTCCAATCTGGGCGAAGGTTTCCGGCCGGTGACGGCGCACCCAGCGGGCGGCCAGGAGCCCGGCGATGAAGACGATGGGTGTCACCAGGATGAGGATGGTGTTGGTCAGTGCGTCGGCGAACGTGAGCAGCTCGATGTTCACGCCGATCAGCAGCACCACGCCGAAGAGCAGGATCGCAGAGGCCAGGCTGAGCGGAACCATGAGTTTCCGGGTCACCGCGGCGGGATTCCGGCGCAGGTAAAGGAAGGCCGCAACCGAAACCAGTCCCTGGAGCCCTACGATGCCGAAAATACCGGGCGTGTTCACCCAGATCAGCAGCTGCTGGTAGGGATCGGCGTTGAGGACTGCACAGATGGTGATGACCACCGCGGCCAGGACTGTCTGCAGCTGGCCGGCGCGGTGCGGGGACTGGAACTTGGGATGGGTACGGCCGAGGAAGGCGGGCAGCACGCCGTCACGGGCCAGCATGTAGACGTAGCGGTTGATGGCGTTGTGGAAGGCCAGTTGCGAGGCGTAGACGCTGGTGACGATCAGGACGTACATCACCACTTCGGCCCACGGGCCCACGTAGTGGTTGATGGTCTGGAAGAACATCCCGCTGGCCAGTTCACCCGCGGCCTCCACGGCGCGGTCCTCGCCGTAAGCCTGGACAACGGTCCAGACGATGAAGGCGTAGAACACGGACATGAAGCCGACGGCGATGTACATGGCCCGCGGCACGGATCTGTCCGGATTGCGGGCCTCCGAACGGTACAGGACCGTGGACTCGAAGCCCATGAAGGCGGCGAAGCAGATGCCGAGGATCGCCAGGACGCCCGGGCCGAATGCGTGCTCCGGACTGAAGGAGCCCATGCTGATCCCACTCGCTCCGCCGCTGCCGAGGATGCCCACTCCCATCACGGCAAGGATGCCGGTTTCGGCCACCAGGAGCACGCCGAGCACCTTCGCGCCGACGTCGATTCCGCGGTAGCCGAGAAACCAGACGGCTGCGACTGCGGCGAGCGCGATGGCCGGCCACGGCACCTCGAGTCCGAACAGCACCTTGAACATGTCGTGGGTCTGGACCGCGAAGAGACCATAGACGCCGATCTGGAGGCAGTTGTAGGAGACGATGGCCAGGATGGCTGAAGCCAGTCCCACGGTCTTGCCCATGGCCAGCGAAATGTACGTGTAAAAGCCGCCGGATGCCTTGACGTGGCGGGTCATGGCCATGAAGCCGATGGCAAAGAGGGTGAGCACGATGCCGGCCAGGAGGTAGCCGGCCGGGGCGCCGATGCCGCCCACTCCGATGGCTACGGGCGCCACGCCCGCCATGACAGTGAGCGGGGCTGCGGCCGAGATGACGAGGAAGGCAATGCCGCCCGTGCCCAGGGCATTGCGCTTAAGGGAGCCGTCCGCGGACGACGTCGGTGGTCTGGTTTGGGTATCCGGCACAAGTCCGTCCTTTCTCAGGAGCCCTACTAAACGAAAGGCTTTCGTTTATTATGGAGGCGTGTGGCGCAGAGCACAATGGTTTGCCCGAAACAGGTTTCCCAAAACGGCGCCGCGAAGGCCCGCCGACTAGGCTGGGCAACACGTACAAGAGCTGCAGTCAGGAGAACCCATGGGGCGCCCGCTCCTCCCGCTGATATCCGTGGAGGCCCTCACCACCGCCGCCTTGGAGCTGGTTGATGAGAGCGGCGACTTCAGCTTCCCGAAACTGGCGAAGAAGATCGGCGTCAGCCAGTCCTCCATCTACAACCACGTCAGTGGCAGGGACGAGATCCTGGAGCTCCTGCGGCACCGGATCATCACCGAAATACCGTATCCGCCGGTAGATCACAGCGACT
The DNA here is from genome assembly GCF_057655195.1 of Arthrobacter sp. Soil_N43. Taxonomy (NCBI): domain Bacteria; kingdom Bacillati; phylum Actinomycetota; class Actinomycetes; order Micrococcales; family Micrococcaceae; genus Arthrobacter; species Arthrobacter sp. Soil_N43. The sequence continues at coordinate 166,629 of NZ_JBDGML010000118.1, read as the reverse complement.
GGGAGGCTGCCCTGCGGGTCCTGATCCGCGCCTACCGGGACGCATTCGTGCGCCACCCGCGGCTGGCGCCGCTGCTGGTCCTGCAGACGATCACTGATCCGGACGTCATCGGCCTCTACGAGGACCTGGCGTTGTCCCTGGAGGCGGCGGGATTCCGGGGCCGGGACGTGGTGGCGGCCATCTCCACGATCGACAGCTTCGCCCTCGGCGCGGCCCTGGACCTGGCGGCACCGGACGTTGTTTGGGACCCGCCTGCGGCGGGCTACCCCACGCTCAGGCGCGCCCTCGGCAATGCCGGGCCATCGGAGGAACGGGGCGGGCACGCCTTCGACTTCGGCCTGGACGTGATCATCGGCGGACTCCGGGCGAAGTTGGCGTAGCTAAGGACAAGTAACGCCGCAGCGGGCGGAGCTCAGCTAAGGTCCGGCGGTGCCGCGCTGGGTGCGAGGTCCAGCACGGCCGGGCCCTGGATGACGGTGCCGTCGGTGCTGAACCGGGAACCGTGGCAAGGGCAGTCCCAGGTCACGTCTGCCGGGTTGAATTCCACGGTGCAGCCCAAATGTGTACAGACGGCCGACACGGCGCTGACGTTGCCGGCCGGACTGAGGTAGACGGCGGTCTTTGCCCCGTCCACGTCCACCACCTGCCCCTCGCCCGGAGCGAGAACGAGCGGGACCGCAGGCGCCTCCTGCGGCGCCGGAGCCTGCCCGGACTCTGCTGGCTCACCCTCTGCTTGCGCGCTGTCCGCCTGCGCACCTTCTGCCTGCGCCGCACGCGCGTCGCGGACGCTCCGCGTGCTGTCAAACACTGCCGCCCACGGGTTGTCCCGGCCGCACAGCGTGTCGCGGAGGATCAGGGCTGCCGCGGTGCCGTTGGTCAGGCCCCATTTGCGCAGCCCGGTGATCACGTGAATGTGCCGGGATTCCGGAGACATCGGCCCGACGAAAGGCAGCCCGTCGGCAGGCATGGCGTCCTGGGTTGACCAGCGGAAGACGATCTCGTCGGTGCCCAGGCGGTCACGGGCAAAGGAGCTGAGCCTCCGGTACCGTTCGGCCGAGTCGCTGCGCTCCGACGCGGGGTGGCCTTCGCCGCCGGTAAGGACGTAACTGGTGCCATCGAGGTCCATGCTCAGGATGGAGCGCATCGGCTCGTCAACGCTGAGGAATGTGGAATCCACTGGGGGAAGGTCGCTGCGGGCGGCAACGATGTACGAGCGGTGCAGGTAGCACCGCTCGTCAAAGATTCCCCTGTCCTCGATCGGCATATTCGTCGCCACAATGATCTCCCGGGCCCGGACCGAGCCCCGTTCGGTCTCGGCCACTGCCGGCGACCCGTCCCGGAATCCCGTGGCAGGCGACTCCTCGAAGACAAAACTGCCATCTCCGTCCACGGCGCGGGCCAGGCCCTGCACGTATCTGAGCGCGTGGATCTGCGCCTGGCCGTCGAACCGGACCGCCCCCTTGACGGCGAAGGGCAGCGGCACTTCGGTGGTGAAGGACGCGGGGAGTCCGAGCCTCGCGGCCAGAGCCGCTTCCTCCCGGACCAGATCGAGCGTGGCCTCCGATTCGGCGTAGGAGTAGTTGGACACCCGCCGGAAGCCGCAGTCGATGCCTTCTTCCGCCACCGTGCCGGCCACATGCTGAATCGCGGCTTCGTTCGCCTGTCCGTAGATGCGGGCCGCCTCGGCACCGTGCCGGCCGGCAAGTTCCGTGTAGGCGAGCCGATGCAGGGAGGTGACCTTACCGGTGGTGTTGCCGGTGACTCCGGTGCCCACCCGGGCCGCCTCCAGCACGGCCACCGTCTGGCCGGCCCGTTTCAGGGCCAGCGCAGCGGTCAGCCCTGCGATGCCGCCACCGATCACGGCCACATCGACGTCGAGATCCGCGCTGAGGGCTGCGTAGCTCGTGGATGCACTGGTGGCCGCCCAGAGGGAGGCGAACTTACCTGCTGGCTGCTCACTCACGGTATCCGCCTTCCACGCAGTAGGGCTTGCTCGGGCCGGGTTGTCAGTCCCCGGCGGTCTTGGCCGCCTTGGCAGCGGCCTTGGCGGCCTGCTTGCTGGCGCGCACCTTGCTCAGCGATTGCGAATCCACGATGTCGGCGACGGACAGGAAGGAGTCCTCCTGGCCGTAGTGACCGGCGGCCTCGCGCCAGCCCTCCGCCTGGAGACCACACTGCTTCCCGAGGAGCGCCAGGAAGATCTTCGCCTTTTGCTCGCCGAATCCGGGCAGTGCCTTGAGCCTGCGCAGCACTTCCTTGCCATCGGGATCACCCTGCGTCCAGATGGCCGTGGCGTCCCCGTTCCACTCACTGTGGACGGTCTCGGCGAGGGCCTGGACCCGTCCGGCCATCGATCCCGGGAAACGGTGCACGGCCGGCCGCTCCTTGAATACGTCGACGAAGCCCTGGGGGTCGTACCCCGCGATCGCCGCGGGTTCCATGGATCCGATGCGCGTGCGGATTTTTTCGGGACCGGCAAACGCCGACTCCATGGTGACCTGCTGGTCAAGCAGCATGCCGGTGAGCAGCGCAAACGCGTCATCGCTGAGCAGTTTGTCGGCGGCGGGGTCCCCCGTGATGTGCAGTTCCATGCGTCCTATCCTGCCACCCGGCCCGGCCCGCGTCATGGGGTGGCGCCAGCGTTGCAGCTAGGCGGTCTGCGAACGGCCCTTTACCCGCCCCTTCAGCGCCGCAGCACCCCACACCGCCAGCAGCACAGCGACCAGGAGAAGCCCGGCGTCACCCAGGTCCACTTCGCCCAGCCAGGTGGTCAGGGGATCATCAAAGCCAAATGCCGCCTTGAGGAATCCGCCCAGTGTTATTGCGGAGATGAACAGGGCGGACACGGCGGAGATGCCGGTGACCAGGGCGTTGAAGCCAAGCTTCCGTTGCGGATTGTGGATGGCCGACCGGTACATGCGCATCATGGCGACGCCGTTCGTCGTGTCGAAGAGCGTCATGGCCGCGGTGAACGACAACGGAAGCGCCAGGAGGGCCAGCGGGGAGACCCCGGCGAGGGACGCCGCCGTCGTCATCACCAGCAGGCCGATGGTGGTTGCGGTGTCGAAACCCAGCCCGAACAGGAAGCCGATCACGTAAATGTTCCGGGGCCGCTGCACCCGTGACAGCGGCTTGGCCAGCAGGCGTGCAACGAATCCCTTGGCCTCGAGGTCCCCGTCCCGCACTTCGCCGCCGCCCTGCACGTTCCGGTACGCCTGCGCGGCCTGCAGGAACGCCGAGCCGTTGAACAGGCCCATGGCCAGCAGGAACATTCCGGAGACGCCGCTGCCGATCAGTCCCAGCACCAGGTTCCCCGTGGTGCCGTCCTCCATGAACTGGCCCACCACGGCGGCACCGCCCACCACCAGGGCACCGGCCAGGATCACCACGGAGCTGTGTCCCAGGCTGAAGGCGAAGCCGACGCTCACAGGGTCCTTCCTCTGGGCCACGAACTTCCGCGTCGAGTTGTCGATCGCGGCGATGTGGTCCCAGTCGTAGCTGTGCTTGACGCCCGCCAGGTAGGCGGTGAGCACCAGGCCCAGTGCCAGCGGCTGTCCCGTCGCTGCCGTCCCGGAGATCAGGAGCACGACGGCGGCAAGGTGCAGCGCGGCCACCGCACCAAAGGCAAAAAGCATGCGGGTCCTCAGCGGCAGCTCCTCGCGCTGCCGATACATTGCGGCGAATCCGGGCAGCGTCGTCATCAGTACTTCCTCAGATCCAGGGGCGCCTGCCCGTACCATTGTCCGCGCAGCAACGCAGTGCAGGCACCCAGCAGCCGGTTAAGTTCTTCCGTGGAATCGGACAGGGACCGCAGCACGAGGCCGGTGGTTCCACGGAGTGACGCTGTGAGGGACACCCCGGTATAGGCGTCGTGGCCGGCCGTGAGCACATGGAGTTCGTCGGCGAGCGCCTGGTCCACTCGCCTGTCCACCACCACGAGCGAACCCAGGTGGCTGCGGCCCTCCATGAAGCCCATCCCGGTGACGTCGTTGAGCGGCGGCCTGATCAGCAGGTTGTCCAGGGCCAGCAGTTCCGTGCCGCCGCCGGCCTCCACATGGATCTCGGTGCGGAGCCGCAGTTCCTCGTACCGGAACGACGCACCGTCGGGCGACCACCCTGGCGTGATCACCTCAGCCATCACCAGGCTCGACGACGGCTTCAGCGTAACGCGCGTGTTCTGCCGGTAACTGGCCTCACGGTAGGCGATCAGCTGGTCCGGAGCCAGCTCCAACCGAGCCTCCTCCCCCAGCCGCAGCGTCATCCGCTGCTCCGCAAACGACCCCGGCGTCCGGTAAATCTTCGTGGCGGACTGAGTGGTCAGCAACAGCTTGGCCCCGTCCCCAACCTCCACGTCGATGACATAAAGGTCAGCCCCAAGATAGGCCCCGCCAGGATTGACCACGACGTAGCAGACCTGCCCGCTCTCATCCAGATAGTGCGGCCGAAGGACCCTCAAGGCGCCTTGATGGAACTGCCGCGAGGCAATGGATCGGCTACCGCGCATCTCGACCCGCAACTCAAGCTCGCCCATCGGCGGGGATTGAGCCGTCGCCGGCGATTGAGCCTGTCGAAATCCCTGGGTCTCGACAAGCTCGACCACCGGGGCCGACGGACCCAGCCCAACGAACGTCATTGCGCCAGGTCGAGCATCAGGACGTCGCGCCGCACCCAGTCGATGACGGCGTCGAGGCCTTCGTCGGTTTTGAGGTTGGTGAAGCAGAACGGCTTGCTGCCGCGGAATTCGCGCGAGTCCCGTTCCATCACCGACAGGTCGGCACCGACGTGCGGGGCGAGGTCGGTCTTGTTGATGATGAAGAGGTCGGACTTGATCATGCCCTGCCCTGCTTTGCGCGGGATCTTTTCGCCCTGGGCCACGTCGATGATGTAGATCGAGAAATCGACCAGCTCGGGGCTGAACGTGGCGGAGAGGTTGTCGCCGCCGGACTCCACGAAGATGACCTGCAGGTCCGGGTGGCGTTTCTTGAGCTCCTCGATGGCCGCGGTGTTCATGGAGGTGTCTTCGCGGATTGCGGTGTGCGGGCAGCCGCCGGTTTCGACGCCGATGATCCGGTCCTCGGGCAGGATGCCGTTAGCGGCCAGGATCTTGGCGTCCTCGATGGTGTAGATGTCGTTGGTGATGGCGGCCATGGAGATCTCGCGGCTCATGTGCCGGGTGAGCCGCTCCACGAGCTGGGTCTTGCCGGCGCCAACCGGTCCGCCGATGCCGATCTTGATGGGTTCAGACATTCTGTCCTCCTGCTAGCTCATGAACATGCGGGCACGTTGACGCTCGTGCCGCATCTGCGAAATTTCCAGTCCGGGGCTGACGGCCCCGAAGTCGTCCGGCGCAAGGCGGCCGATCCGTTCGGCGGCGGCAGCGACGCCGTCGGCCGCTTTCCGCAGCAGCCGCTGGCCGGCGTTCTGTCCCAGCGGGATGGCGCGGACCGCGTTCTGGGTCAGTGAGGTGACCGCCGCGAAGAGGTACGCGGCGAGCGCTTCCGGCAGCGGGACGCCCAGGGAACGGGCGACGACGGCGAACGCCAGCGGCTGGTGGCCGGCGGCGCGGCCGGTGGTCACCAGCTCCCGGTATTCCGCCAGTTCGGGGGAAGGGAAAACCTCCGAGCCGATTTCCAGCAGCCGCCCACCCATCTTCATACTGGCCTCCCGCAGCTGCCGCGGCAAAAGCGAAGCAGTCAGCAGCGAATCCAGCTCGGCAACAGGAACGCCCTCATAAAGGAACCGGATGGCCAGCCCATCAGAATAAGAAGGCTGCTGCCCCACAAACGCGGAAAGCCAAACCCCAAACGACCCCTCATCCCGCACCAACCCGCGCTCAATGTAGGTCTCAAACCCCAGCGAATGAGCAAACGCCCCGGTAGGAAGAGCCGAGTCCGTGAGCTGCTGCAAGGCGAGCTGGTAGGAGCCACCGCTGATTGAGCCTGTCGAAATCAGGTCTCGACAGGCTCGACCACCGGACTCGGCCTCAGTGACTGTGTTCAGCATGGCGGAAGGGGACGGGCATCACGCGTTCCTGGCGGTCGTAGGGCACTCCAACGTGTTTAAGGTAGTCCTCCACGGTGTGGTCGTACTGGCACACCATGACGTCGGCCCCGTACTCCGAGGCGGCGTCGAAGAACTGGGCCTGCAGGTGCCGGTTGCCGAGTGAATGCGCCACCACACCCATTTCGTGGATGGTCCGGGGCGCCACCACCAGGACGTCGGTGGGCAGCACGGACACCACGATCATGTTGGTTTCCGCGACGTGCAGGATGTCGCCGTCGCGGAGGTCCCCGGAACCGGACGGCAGCCGGATGCCGATGTCCTTGCCGTGGTCGGTGGTGACGCGCTGGATGCGTTTGACCAGCTGGGCGCTGGGCAGCACCACTTTTTCCTGGTGCAGCCCGGCAAAGGCGGTGGCCTCCGCGTCGGGAAGGTCGTGCAGGTTGCCGAGGATTTTCTCGATGATCACATGGGCTCCGGGGGGTCGGGAACTTAGAAGAGGAAGTAGCGCTGTGCCATGGGCAGCACGTCCGCCGGTTCGCAGGTGACGTCCTCGCCGTCCACGGTCACCTTGTACGTTTCCGGGTCCACCTGGATGTCCGGCGTCGCGTCGTTGTACTTGAGGTCGGCCTTGGTCAGCGAGCGGATCCCCGACACCGGCCGAATGACCTTCTGCAGCCCGAGCTCATCCGGCACTCCGGCGTCGATGGCGGCCTGGGACAGGAAGGTAATGGAGGACTGCTGCACCGCCTTGCCGAACGCCGCGAACATCGGGCGCATGGTGCGCGGCTGCGGGGTGGGGATGGAGGCGTTGGCGTCGCCCATCAGCGCGTAGGCGATCTGCCCGCCCTTGAGCACGAGCTCCGGCTTCACCCCGAAGAACGCAGGGTCCCAGAGCACCAGGTCGGCGAACTTTCCCTCCTCCACCGACCCGATGGAGTCGGCCATGCCCTGCGCGATGGCGGCGTTGATGGTGTATTTCGCCACGTAGCGCTTGATCCGGAAGTTGTCGCTCTCCGGTCCCAGACCGGCAGCAGAACCGTGTGTGCCGGCTGCGCTCTCCCCTGTGTTGTCCCTCCGGGGGTCAGCAAGCACGCCCCGCTGTTTCTTCATCTTGTCCGCCACCTGCCAGGTGCGGGTGATCACCTCGCCCACACGGCCCATGGCCTGCGAGTCGGAGGAGGTGATGGCGAAGATGCCCAGGTCCTGCAGGACGTCCTCGGCGGCGATGGTCTCGGCACGGATGCGCGAGTCCGCGAAGGCCACGTCCTCCGGGATGTCCGGGTTGAGGTGGTGGCACACCATGAGCATGTCCAAGTGCTCTTCGATGGTGTTCCGCGTGTACGGCAGTGTCGGGTTGGTGGAGGCAGGCAGGACGTTGGGCAGCCCGGCGATCCTGATGATGTCCGGTGCGTGCCCGCCCCCTGCGCCTTCGGTGTGGAAGGTGTGGATCACCCGGCCATCGATGGCCCGGATGGTGTCCTCCACGAAGCCGCACTCGTTGAGGGTGTCGGTGTGGATGGCCACCTGGACGTCGTATTCGTCCGCGACCTTCAGCGAGTTGTCGATGGAGGAGGTGGTGGAACCCCAGTCCTCGTGGACCTTGAGCCCGATGGCGCCGGCCCGGATCTGCTCGGCCAGCGGTTCGACGGCAGACGCGTGGCCCTTGCCGAACAGGCCGATATTGATGGGCATCCCCTCGGCGGCCTGCAGCATCCGCTGGATGTGCCACTTGCCGGGGGTCACGGTAGTCGCCTTGGTGCCCTCTGCCGGCCCGGTCCCGCCGCCCACCATGGTGGTCACACCACTGGCGAGGGCGGTAGGCACCTGGTCCGGGGAGATGAAGTGGATGTGGGTGTCCACTCCGCCGGCGGTGAGAATTTTCCGTTCCCCGGCGATGATTTCGGTGCTGGCCCCGATCACGATATCCACTCCGTCGGTGATCTGCGGGTTGCCGGCCTTGCCGATCTTGAAGATGTGGCCGTCCCTGATCGCGACGTCCGCCTTGTAGATGCCGGTGTAGTCAAGGATGACGGCGTTGGTGATCACGGTGTCCGGAACGTTTTCGTCCCTGGTGGCCTGGCCGTTCTGGCCCATGCCGTCGCGGATCACCTTGCCGCCGCCAAAGACGACCTCCTCGCCGTACGCGGTGAGATCCTTCTCGATCTCGAGGAACAGCTCGGTGTCCGCCAGGCGGATGGCGTCGCCCGTCGTCGGGCCGTACAGGTCCGCGTACTGCTTGCGGGATAGCTCGAAACTCACTGCGCTCCCCCTGCGTTTTCCTGTCCGGACCGTGCAGTCCCGAGACTTCCGTTGACCCCGTTGCTCAGCCCGAACACCTCACGGCTGCCCGCGAGCTCGATGAGCCGCACTGTCCTGCCGTCGCCGGGCTCAAACCGGGCAGCGGTGCCCGCGGGGATGTCGAGCCGGCGGCCGTAGGCGGCCTGGCGGTCGAACTTCAGCGCGCTGTTCGCCTCGGCGAAATGGTAGTGCGAACCCACCTGAACGGGGCGGTCACCGGTATTAACGACGACGACGTCGATCGCCTCGCGTCCCGCATTGACCGTCAGTGGTTCGTTCCGCAGGACATACTCTCCCGGAATCATGGCGCCTCCCTATCGGATGGGATCGTGGACGGTGACGAGCTTGGTGCCGTCGGGGAAGGTCGCCTCGATCTGGACATCGTGGACCATCTCGGGAACGCCTTCCATGACGTCGTCGCGGCTGAGGAGCGTGGTGCCGTAGCTCATGAGCTCGGCAACCGTCCGCCCGTCCCGTGCCCCTTCGATCAGTTCGTAGCTGATGATGGCCACAGCCTCCGGAAAGTTCAGCTTGAGCCCGCGCGCTTGCCGGCGGCGCGCGAGGTCGGCTGCAACCACAATCATGAGCTTTTCCTGCTCGCGGGGCATCAGATGCATTCGGGATCCCTTCTACGACGGACACCACCGCAGTGTGCCGCAGCACCCGCGCGGCGGTGTGTGACCAGCGTAATCCGCGGACGTTTCGGCAAGATTTCCTGGCTACATGCCCTTCAGGCGTTTTGCGATGGCGTCCGTGGACAGCACCGGCTGCCGATATTCATCGGACAGAATGCGCAGCATGTCCGCCGCGGCCCGCTCGTCCCCGGATGCCATGGCTTCCTCGGCGTAGACGACGCGGACGTTGTGCGCGAAGGCGTCGGCCGCCGTCTGGGCAATGCAGTTGTGGGTGGCGACGCCGGCCAGCACTATCTCCCCGACCTCCCAGTTCCGCAGCCGCGACAGCAGGTCGGTCCCGGTGAAGGCGCTGTCACGAGTCTTGATCAGGCGGGGCAGCCCATCGGTCTGCAGCCCGGGCACGAAGTCGGCCTGGTCGGAACCGCGGAAGATGAACCCTTGGTCGTCATCCAGCATGTTCAGTGACCAGGTGGACTTGTCCCGCTCGTGTTCGGTTCCCACCAGCAGAACCTTGGCGCCGCTTGCGGCCGATTCGGCGATGAGGCGGTTGCAGGCCCGGACCAGGGTGTCCTGCCGCAGAGCCAGCGCAGGATCCTCGAAGTAGGCGTTCTGCATATCGATGACCAGCAAGGCGATCATTGCGGATCCTTTCCGTTGTCCCGGCAGACCGAAGCCACAGGTTTCACGTACCCACGACAATGCCGGAATAACTCATTGGACGTCCACTACGGTGCCGAGGCTCGGATCTTCAGGTCGAATCCCGCTTCGACGTGCACGCCGTCGTCGGATTTCTCCGTGCCTTCGATCCGGTCGATCAGGAGCGCAACAGAGCGCTCGGCAATTTCCTGCATGCCCGGCGACACGGTGGTCAGCGAAGGGGAGGCAAAGCGGGCCTCATCGATATCGTCGAAGCCGGCCACGGCAACGTCCTGCGGAACCTTGACTCCGCGGATGAGGAGTTCATGCATTGCCCCCAAGGCGAGGGCGTCGTTCAATCCGAAGACGGCGTCGAACGGCACTGCGCTGGCCACCAGCGCCTCCACCGCGGATGCCCCAGCGTCCCGGCGCCACTCAGACGGCACGATGAGTGCCGGTTCGAACCCCACGCCGGCGTCGTCGAGCGCCCGCCGATAGCCGGTCAGCCGCAGCCCTGGGCTTCCGGTGCTGTCCTCTGCCGATGCCCCGATCACTGCTATTCGACGCCTCCCTCCTGCCAGCAGGTGGGCAGTCATTGCCTGCGCCGCCCGGACGTTCTTCATCGTGACGGTATCGAACCGCGCGTCCTGGATATGCTCGCCCAGCATCACGAGCGGCTTGCTTCCGCGCCGGCCCGCCACGGTGTCCGGGTCCAGCCTCAGTGGCGTGAACAGCAGCCCGTCGGTCAACTGGCGGAAGGGCCCCTGCAGTGCGCTGAGCTCGTTCTCCTCGAGGGCCGCGGACTGCTCCACGAGGACGCGGTAACCGCGCGCGGAGGCAACGGACATGAGGCGCGAGGCCAGCTCCGCGTAGTAGGGGGCCGAGAGGTCGGACAGGACCAGACCGAGCATCCGTGACTTGCCGGAACGGAGGCTGCGGGCCGTCAGATTGGCCTCGTAGCCGAGTTCGTCAATGGCATCCAGCACCTTCTGTTTCGTGGCCGGCCTGATGAACTCATAGTCGTTGAGGACGTTGGACACGGTTTTCAGGGACACCCCTGCCATACGGGCAACGTCATTCATCGTCACGGCCATCCAAGGCTCCTTCTCGCGGCTACATCTGGATACATCGTTGCAGAAAGCGGCACGCACCGCCCCGCCCGCAGGAATTTCCCAAGGTGGTGAGCCCACGCTGTTTCCAGGGCCAGGCTCTGTGGCCAGGCAACGGCGCCTGGCCACAGGGGGGCCGGGGACTCCACGTAGCGGAGGACGTTCCGGGAGGAAGCCAAGGAACAGGGGGATGCAGTGCCAGAAGGTCTTGAGAAGCGGGCGGGAGCGGAGGCGCACGCCGACGGGTCGGCCCCGGGCGGCCAGCTGTTCGCCCTGGTCGCCGCCCACCACGGAGCCGGACTGGAGTTCCTTGCGCGGCTGGGTTCGGGCCCGCGCCGGATCACGTCAGCGGCCCTGGCCGCTTCCCCCGGCATATACGGGTCTGTGGTGCTGTCGACATGCAACCGCTTCGAGGTCTACTTCGAGATCGAGGCCGGCGCCGAGCCGTCCGTTGCCCGGAGCCGCGTGCTGTCGATGATCAGCGACTGCTCCGGTGTCCCCGACGATGAGCTCGGCGGGTCCCTGGACTTTTTGGCTGGCCAGGCAGTGCCGGCGCACCTCTTTGCCGTAGGCGCCGGGCTGGATTCGGCGGTGGTCGGCGAACGGGAAATCGCGGGCCAGCTCCGGCGGGCCCTGGCAGCGGCGCAGGAAACGGGGGCGGCCAGCGGCGCACTGATCCGCCTGTTCCAGGCGGCATCACGCGCCGCACGCGACGTCGGATCCTTGACCGCACTGGGCGACGCCGGGCGCTCGATGGTCTCCGTTGCCCTGGACCTGGCCGCGGCGAAGCTTGGGCGCTTAGGGGTGGCCGGGTTGTCGGTGGTTGTCATCGGCACTGGCGCCTATGCCGGATCCACCCTGGCACTCCTTGCAGCCGGGCAGTGTGACAACGTCTCCGTCTTTTCATGGTCCGGACGCGCCGAGCCCTTCGCCGCGGCCCGGGGCGCTGCTGCGCTGAGGCGCTCCGAGCTGCCGGCGGCGGTCCGCGGCGCCGATGTCGTGATCGGCTGCAGCGGCCGCGGAACCCGGCTCGGAGCTGACGATTTCATGCGCTACCGGCGGGCCGCGCAGGAACGCCTCATCGTCGTCGATCTTGCCCTGGGCCGCGACTTCGAGCCGGAGACCGGTGACCTGCCGGGCATTGAACTCATCACGCTGGACGATGTGCGGCTCGCCTCGCCGCCTGAGCACTCTGCCGTTGTCCAGGAGGCCGCCGACCTGGTCCGGGAGGCGGCGATGCGGTTCGAGGAAGACCAGCAGGCCCGCCTCGTGGACCCCGCGATTGTGGCCCTGCGCGGACACATGCAGCGGGTTCTGGTCAGCGAGGTGGCGCGGGTCAAGAACCAGCATGGCTGCACCGCCACCGCCGAGGCCGTGGAGTTCGCCTTGCGGCGGGTAGTCCGGCAACTCATGCATGTGCCCACTGCCCGGGCACGGGAACTCGCGGCATCCGGCCGGCAGGCCGACTACATCGCTGCACTGGAAGCACTCTACGGGCTGAACGTCGAAGCGGACGCTGAAAAAGTCCCCGTGCAGACCGCCGATATGAGGGCGGCGCAAGCGAGTTAGGCGCGCGTGGCACTGGTTTTCCGCACCGTCTATTCCGCACCGTCCGGGGGGTCGGCGCGCATAGCGACGAATCGGCTCTGGCCGCGGCTGCCGGCCCGGGACTAGCGTTTAATCAGCTTCCACCCACGCCTGCAAGGAGGAACGTCGATGTTTTCCCGGCACTCAGCATCCGGCCCAAGGTCCCGTACCCTCAGGGTCCTGATTGGGGCCGCAGTTCTCGCCGCCATCGCCTCCGGCTGCACGGGGCAGAGTCCGGGGCAGAGCCCGGAGGCGTCGGTTGCCTCACCCTCTCCGGGCAGCACGGCCGGCGGCCGTGCAACTGCCGGCCAGACACCGGGCCAGGGGCAGCAACAGCCCGGTCAGGGAATTCCGTTAGGAGCTGCGGACATCCCAGCGATCGTCAGCAACGTCCAGCCGTCCGTGGTGACAATCTTCACGGGCCGCGGCGGATTGGGAAGCGGGGTCGTGTATTCAGAGGACGGACTGATCCTGACGAACGAGCATGTGGTGCGCGGCAGCCGCGACGTCGAAGTGGGCTTTGCCGATGGCCAGCGGGTGGCAGGAACGGTGCGGGCCACCGACCCGATCGCGGACCTGGCGCTCGTGGAGGCACAGCGGACCGGCCTGCCGGCGGCCAAGTTCCAGCCCGCCCTGCCGCGGATCGGAGAACTGGCCGTCGTCATCGGCTCACCGCTGGGATTCGCAAACACCGCGACGGCGGGCATCATCTCGGGCCTCCACCGGGAGATCCCTGGATCGGCTTCAAGCAGCCAGTCCCTCGTTGATCTGATCCAGACGGATGCGGCGATCAGCCCCGGTAACTCCGGCGGCGCCGTCGTGAACAGCCGCGGCGAGGTGATCGGCATCAGCGAGGCGTACATCCCGCCCCAGTCCGGCGCGGTGGCCCTTGGCTTCGCCATCCCGGCCGCCACCGCGGTGAAGGTCGCGGACCAGCTCCGCGAGGACGGCACGGCCGACCACGCATTCATCGGCCTGGGCCTGGCCGAAATCACCCAGCCCATAGCCAGCGAGCTCGGCCTGCCGGACACCCTCGGGGCGCTGGCGCTCTCCGTCCAGGAGGGCGGCCCTGCCGCGAACGCCGGCATCCGCGCCGGTGACGTGCTCATCAGGCTCGACGGCGACAAGCTCAACTCGCCGGAGGACCTGCTGGCAGCACTGCGAAACCGGAGCCCCGGGCAGACCGTGACCGTTGAATTCCGCAGGGGCGCCGACACTCAAGAGGTCAAGGTGGTGCTGGTCGCGCGACCGGCCCCCTGAGAGGCAGTGGTGGTTTGTCTTCATTTTGCGTGCCGCCACGTGCCGTTGCCGTCACACGGCGAAGATGCTCCAGGATGCTTCGTGCGTGGCGCCGGGCTCCAGCCGGATCAGGTCCGCACCGCTGTTAAAGGCGTCAGGAGGGCAGGTCATGGGTTCCACCGCGAGCCCCAGCCTGTTCGGTGCCGGGGGCTGCTTGTCGGCTGTATGGATCTGGAGCCACTGGCAGGTCCGGTCCCACGCCATACCCACCCCGGTCCCGCCCGGGTCCCGGGCCACGAGTTGCGCGCGGCCGGCATCGCTGAACGTGATGCCGGTGAAGGCGTGGTCGATCCTGGTGGCACCGATACTGCGCGGCGCGCGGAAGTCGAACTCATGCCCGTCCACGGCCCGCACCGCGACGGGAAGCAGCCGGTCCGGGGTCACCTCCAGGAACTCGCCGGCCGGAACCTCCAGCGTCCACTCATCCAGCGGGGCCGGTCCGGCGACCAGGTACGGGTGCGGGCACACGCCGTACGGTGCGGTGTCGGCGCTGAAGTTGGTCGCCGTTACGCCCGCGTGCAGGCCGTCAGTGTCCAAGCGGTAGGAGGCGGTTACCTTGAGCAGGAACGGATACCCGGGAGCCGGGCCAACGGAGCAGGCGAGGACCACGGCGGACCCGGAAAGCTCCTTCAGCGTCCAGTCGAGCGGAAAGACCAGGCCGTGGAGGGCACAGTCCCGCTCGACTTCGTTGACGGGCACGCGGTAGTCGGCGCCGCGGAAGGTGTACTTGCCGTCGGCGATCCGGTTGGGCCAGGGGGCCGCGATGATGCCCCGGTAGTCAGGAATGGGTCCGCCTTCCGGAAACGGGACGATCAGGTCCCGTTCCCGGTGGCGCAGTTCCCGCAAGGCAGCCCCGCGGGCCGTAATGGTGGCGGTGTATTCCCCCGCACTGATCCTGTACTCGGTCACAGCCCACCGGCGAGTTTGTAGTAGGCCGCGTTCCAGGCGAGTTCCTTCTTGAACTGCTTGATGGTGGTGCCGCCGTCGATGGTGAGGAGCTCGGTCTTGGCGATCTCGGCGAAGTCTTCGAAAACGTCCATGCCGACCTGGGTGGAGAGGACGGTGTGGTGCGCCGCTCCCGCGGTCAGCCACGCGGCTGCGGAGGTGGCGAAGTCCGGTTTGGGTGACCAGAGGGCGCGTGCCACGGGCAGGTTTGGCAGGGGTTCGTCGAGGTCCACGACGTCGACGGCGTTCGCCACGAGGCGGAAGCGGTCGCGCATATCGGAGAGGGCGACGACGACGCCGGGGCCGGCGTCGGTGTCGAACACCATGCGGACAGGGTCTTCCTTGCCGCCGATGCCCAGCGGGTGGATTTCGACGCGCGGCTTGGTGGCCGTCAGGGAGGGGCAGACCTCGAGCATGTGCGCTCCGAGGATCTTCTCCTGGCCGGGAGTGAGGTGGTAGGTGTAGTCCTCCATGAGCGAGGCCCCGCCGGGCAGGCCGGCGCCCATGACCTTGGCGGCGCGGACCAGGATGGCGGTCTTCCAGTCGCCCTCGGCGCCGAAGCCGTAGCCGTCGGCCATCAGCCGCTGCACTGCCATACCGGGGAGCTGGCGCAGTGCGCCGAGGTCCTCGAAGGACGTGGTGAAGGCAGCGGAACCGTTGGCTTCGAGGAAGCTGCGCAGGCCGAGCTCGATCCGTGCGCTGTAGCGCAGCGATTCGTGGCGGGCACCGCCTGCCTTCAGCTCGGGAACCACCTCGTAGAGGCGCTCGTACTCCGCCACCAGCGCGTCGACGTCGGACTCCGCGGCGCCGTGCACAGCATCGGCGAGCTCGTTGACCGACCAGGTGTTGACCGAGACGCCGAAGCGCAGCTCCGCTTCGGTCTTGTCTCCTTCGGTGACGGCGACGTTGCGCATGTTGTCCCCGAAGCGGGTCAGCTTGAGGGTGCGGACGGCGGCCCAGCCGGCGGACGCCCGCTGCCAGACTCCGACCTGGCGGGCCACTTCCGGACTGGACACATGTCCCACCACGGTCTTGCGCGGAACACCGAGCCGGGACTGGATGTAGCCGAATTCACGGTCGCCGTGGGCGGCCTGGTTGAGGTTCATGAAGTCGAAGTCGATGTCCGCCCAGGGCAGTTCCACGTTGGCCTGGGTGTGCAGGTGCAGCAGCGGCTTGCGGAGCAGGTCCAGGCCCTGGATCCACATCTTGGCGGGGCTGAAGGTGTGCATCCAGGCCGTTACACCGATGACGGAATCATCGGAGTTTGCTTCCAGCGCAGTGCGGCGGATCGCGTCGGAATCTGTCAGCACGGGCTTCCAGACCAGCTTCACCGGGACCTCGGAGGAGGCGTTGAGGGCGGCGGCGATCTCCTGGGACTGGGCGGCGACCTGCTTCAGGACGTCCTCCCCGTAGAGGTGCTGGCTGCCGGTGAGGAACCAGACCTCATAGGGCTCGAGCGAGGTGTTGTTGGCCTTGGACATGGGTTCTCCTGGGAAAGTCTGGGGTGAGAGGAAGGGGCCTGGCGGCCGGGTTACTGGGCTTAGCGGCCGTAGACGTTCTGGTAGCGGTCGTAGAGGGATTCGATCAGGACCGGATCGATCGGCAGCGGCTCTCCCAACTGCCGTGAGATGTGGACGGTGCGGGCCACTTCCTCGCACATAACAGCTGCCTTGACGGCGGAGCGGGCGTCTTTGCCGATGGTGAAGGGGCCGTGGTTCTGCATCAGGACGGCCGGCGAATGGGATTCCTGCAGGGTTTCGACGATGCCGCGGCCAATCGAGTCGTCGCCGATCAGGGCGAACGGGCCTACCGGGATGGTGCCGCCGAACTCATCGCCCATCATGGTGAGCACGCACGGGATGGCTTCGCCGCGTGCCGCCCAAGCCGTGGCATACGTGGAGTGGGTGTGCACCACGCCGCCCACGTCAGGCATGTGCCGGTACACGTAGGCGTGGGCGGCCGTGTCCGAGGAGGGCGACAAGGCCGGGTTTTCCCATTCCGCGGCGGCACCGTCCGCGTCGGCGCTGAGCGAGCTGACCGGGGTGCCGTAGAGATCCGTGACCACCATGAGGTCCGGGGTCAGGTCATCGTAGGAGACGCCCGAGGGCTTGATGACCATCAGGTCGTAGCCCGGGACGCGGGCGGAGACGTTGCCGGCGGTCCAGACCACCAGTTCGTAGCGTGTGAGCTCCGCATGCAGCGCGCAGACCTCCCGGCGCACCCGGTCAATGGTTTCCAGGAGGGCGCTCATGCGGGCACCTCTTCCGACAGCAGGGACGCATCCGCGTTGCGGCCGGCGGTGCGCTGAATCGCCGCCCTGCGCTGGATCGCCTTAAGCCGGTGCATGACGTCGTTGGTTCCGCGGCCGAAGTAGTCGTGCAGTGTGCGGTATTCCCGGAAGAGTTCCTCGTAGGCGGCGACGTTGTCCGGGATCGGGGTGTAGACGGCTCCGGGTGCGGAGGCCATGGCCGCGGCGGCGGCACGGATGTCCGGGTATTTCCCTGCCGCGACGGCAGCGTGGATCGCCGAGCCAAGGGCCGGGCCCTGGGTTGAACCGATCGTGGAGAGCTGCAGACCGGTGATGTCGGCGTAGATCTGCATCAGCAGCTTGTTTTTCAGCAGCCCGCCGGCGACGATGAATTCCTTCACCGGCACGCCGGAGTCGCGGAAGGCGTCAACGATGGTACGGGTTCCGAAGGCCGTGGCTTCCAGCAGCGCCCGGTAGATGTCCTCGGGGCGGGTGGCGAGGGTCTGGCCCACCACCACTCCGGAGAGCTCATGGTCCACGAGGACCGAGCGGTTGCCCGAGTGCCAGTCCAGCGCGATCAGGCCATGCTCGCCGATCGCCTGGCCGGCGGCGAGGTCGGTCAGGTATTCGTGGATGCCCTGGCCGGCCGCCGCGGCGGCCTGGTGGTATTCGGGCGGAACTCCATACTTGGTGAACCAGCCAAAGATGTCGCCCACGCCGGACTGGCCGGCTTCGTATCCCCAGAGGCCATCGACGATGCCGCCGTCGACCACACCGCACATGCCGGGCACCTCGCGCAGCACATCCCCGTTCATGACATGGCAGGTGGAGGTGCCCATGATGGCCACGAGCTGGCCGGGCTCCACGGCGTTGGCGGCAGGGGCGGTCACGTGGGCGTCGACGTTGCCGACGGCGACGGCGATCCCCTCGGGCAGCCCGGTCCAGGCTGCTGCCTCGGCCGTAAGGTACCCCGCAGCATCGCCCAGACGGCCGATGGTGTACTGGAGTTTAGCGCTAACAAAATTGCCGAACCGCGGGTTCAGGGCGGCCAGGAAGTCCTCGGAAGGGTAACGGCCGTCCTGGTAGATGCCCTTGTATCCGGCGGTGCAGGCATTGCGGACGTAGTTGCCGCACAGCTGCCAGACCATCCAGTCGGCCGCCTCCACCCAGTGGTCCATCTCCGCGTAGGCCTCGGGGTCCTCTTCCAGCAGCTGGAGCCCCTTGGCGAATTCCCACTCGGAGGAGATCAGGCCGCCATAGCGCGGCAGCCACGTTTCGCCCAGCTCGGCGGCAAGGGCGTTGATGCGGTCCGCCTGCGCCTGCGCCGCGTGGTGGCGCCACAGCTTGACGTACGCGTGGGGCCGGTTGGCGAAACCTGGCACCTCGTTCAGCGGCGTGCCGTCGGCCTTCACCGGCACCATCGTGCAGGCAGTGAAGTCCGTGGCGATGCCCACCACCGCAGCCGGATCGATGCCCGCGTCAGCGATCGCCGCCGGCACCGCGTTCCGGAGCACGTCCCGGTAGTCATTCGGCACCTGAAGCGCCCAATCCCCGGGAAGGCGGGTGGCTGTTCCATCTGCTACACCCGCCACGTCCGCCGGAAGCGCTTCGGTGACCACCGCATGCGGATAGTCAAACACACCGCTGCCCAGTTCCTTGCCGTCGCGGACCCGGACCACCACGGCCCGGCCCGACAGGGTTCCGTAGTCCACCCCGATGACGTAATTTTCACTGCCGGGGTTGAACCCGGCGTCCTCACTGGATTGCATGCTGAAACCTCCATCCGGGAGGTGCTGGCCCCTGTGCCCGGTGTCGAAAATGTAAAAGATTCTCTTCGATTGTGAACGCTAACATATGTCCGCGTCAAGCATTGCTGAAGGCCAGTTTTGACCGTCGCCTGTTGCGCCTTCCTGGCCACCACCGCGCCGCGGCAAGGGGATGGGGGCTCCGCCATGCCGGCGGAACCCCATCCCGGAGCCGATTTCCGGCGGTGCCTTAGCCCAGCTGGCTGCGGAGGCGTTCCAGCTCCGCTTTTGTAACGGGCAGGACGGTGCCGTGGCGCGGCGCGCGCGGGAGGTCGTAATTGCTCGAGAGTTTCCAGTTGGGGTTCTCCAAGCTGGTGCTTTCCAGGGGGATATAGCCCCGGCCGCCAAACTCGTCCACGAAGAGGTAGTACTTCTCTTCGGTGTTGGACTTGAAGACGGTTGGCCCCTCAACGCCGCCGGTCCCGGCCTTCTTGCCGATGCAGTTGGCCATCAGGGACCAGCTGCGCGGATTGGCCTCAGGCAGGTCGACGGCAAGCAGGTCCCTGGATTTCTCCTGCATGATGTCGAGGCACCCGGAGACGCGCGCCTCGTCCTTCGTGAAGCGGTAGTAGGTGTCGCCTTCCTTGATGACAGTGGAGTCGATGACGGAGTCACCCGGGTCGTTCCAGACCTTGGCCTCGCTGAAGGTCCTGAAGTCGCGGGTGGTGGAGTACATCATCTTGTTGTGCGTGCCGCCGGCGTGGTTGGGGTCGCTGTCGGCGTAGATCTTGGAGGCCCAGTAGACCACGTAGGCGCCGATTTTTGCGTCGTAGTGGGCTTCCGGCGCCCAGGTGTTCCCGGCCGTGTCCGGGGAGACCTTGACGTGGCGTTGCGCGGACCAGTTCACCAGGTCCGTTGACTCCCACACCTCCACGTACTGGCTGCCCTGGCGCTGGGAGGAATCCCACGAGGTTCCGCTGCCGATGGAGAGGTCGGTGGCGATCATGTAAAACTTGTCGCCTTCCGGCGAGCGGATGATGAACGGGTCGCGCAGGCCCTTGGTGCCCAGCTTGGAGTTGAGGACGGGTTTTCCGCCGTTCAGTTCGTCCCACTTGAGTGCGTCGTTGCCGCGGCTGGCGGCCATGAAGATGTTCTCTCCCGCGAGATCGTTGCCGGTGAAGTAGGCGAAGGCGTAGCCTTCCTTGGCCTCCGCCTTGGGCAGTGGAAGAACAGTCACGAAGAACCTCTTCTTGGCCTTTGCCTTTCCGGCGGTGACGGTTGCGTGCAGGTTGAGCTTGACCGGTGCGCTGCCGTAGGCCGGCCGCGAGACCTCGCCGGTGGCGGTGATGACGGAGTCGTTGCTCGACGTCCAGTCCACTGTGGTTCCGTGTAGTCCGGCTGCCGGCAGGGTGATATTGCCCCGGATTCCCTCGGCGTCCCACACGTGCAGGGCCGCTGAGGCCTCGCTGACTTTCTGGTCATCGCTGATGTCCTCGATGACCGTCACACTGAACGTCTTGGAAGCTGATGCCTGGCCTGATGTGGCGGTAGCCGTCAGCGTCACGTTGGCGTTTCCGGTTCCGTAGGCGGGGCGGGTCACGACGCCTTTGGAGGAAACGGCTGCTTCGTTGGACGACGACCAGGTGTAGGCCGATCCGTTGGGTCCCGCGACAGGCAGCTTGACGTCGGCAGTGACGGCGCTGGTGTCTCCGAGTGACAACTCCTGCAGGTCGAGGGCCACCCGCTCTTCGGGAGAGACGTAACCGAGCTCGCGCACTTCGGCCGCAGAGAGGGCCCGGTTGTAGATGCGGAAGTCCCGGACCTGCCCCTTCAGGTACTTGTCGCCGCTGTAGACGGACCGCCCGAGGTAGTTCGCCGTCGTCGTTCCTCCCCCGATGCTGCCCGGGGTGACGGTGACGCCGGTCTTGCGGGCTACTTCAGTGCCGTCCTCGTAGAGGACGGCTGTACCGCCGCTGAGTGTGTAGGTGATGGTTTTCCAGGCGCTGCGTGCCAGGTCCCGTCCGGCGCTTGTAGTTTGCTCGGTCGACCAGTTGCCGGTCGCGATGGAGGTCCGGTACGAGTTGCCGGTGGTGAAGAGGTAGCCGTTGCCGGTGCCGTTGGTCGTGTTGCCCATCCCCCAAATGAAGTATGGGGTGGCCTGGTCCGGAGCGATCTTCACGTCCGTGGAAACGGTGATGGAGTCCAGGCCCCGCATGACGTCGTTGGGAAGGCGGACATGGGCGTTGCTACCGCCAAGCTGCAGGCCTTCGCCGCCCAGGCTGCTGGCGTCACCGCTGATGACGCCGTTGCGGCCGTTGCCGGAACTGTCTTCTGCGACCGTCCCGGTCTGTTCGGTCAGGTTGTATTTGAGGACGAGGCCGTCGTCAATGGCGGCCTGGGCCGGTGCTCCGGCCGCAAGTCCGCCGAGCACCAGTGCGGCTGCCGTAATCAGCGCCGGACCGGTTCGGTCCTTGGTGGGTGTAGTGAGCATAGGGTCACTTTCGGTAAGGCGGCCGGCGGCCGCGATTGGGGTCAAAGCCGTAGCTTTGGAGTGCTGCCTACTTGCCTTTGCTCGCGTCGGCCAGTCGGATGAAGGTCACGGACTTGGGCTCGAAAGCGTAGGTGAAGGCAGTCCCCGCAACGCCGAACGTGCTGGTGGAGGGTGTGAGGTTCTGGCCGTCGGCCGTCTCAGTGAGGGTTGTCACCGCCGCCGTGGGGCTCAGGCTGGCCGCACCGGTGACCTTGATGTCCACTGGAGTCCGCTCGGCCGAGGTGTTGACCACCTTGACGATGGTGTCGCCCGACTGTGCATCCTTCGTGACCACGGAGTAGACGGGATCTGCCTGGGTATCGTCCACCGTGCCCCAGAGGACGTTGTCCAGGAAGAGCTTTGCCGTGCGCCCCGTGACCTCGATCCGGATGTCGTATTCACGTCCGGCCTGGATCACCGTGTTCTTTTCCACGACATTGGTCTTGCCGCCGTTGACGGCTTTCTCCACGACAGACTTCGTATTGTTCCAGCCGCCAAGGTTCCACCAGAAGTAATTACCGGTGTCCTTGACGCCGAACGAGACGAGGAACCCTTCGGAGCCTGCCAGCTTTGTCGCCTTGGTGCTGAGCGTGTAGTTGCTCCAGTTGGTATCGCCGGCGGTCACCATCGTGTTCTGCGCCGTGGTGCTTGACTGGACGTAGGCCCCGTCCTGGATTGACCAGGACCCGGTGCCGTTCCCGGTCCACGCGGCAGCAGTTCCCGAGAAGTCGTCGCTGAACAGGGTTGCGCCGTCGCTTCCGGACACCTTCACGTCGTCATAGCGGGCGGATGTTGCCCAGGTGGACAGTCCGATCTTGCCTGCAATTGGCGGGATGGTTGAGGCCGGGTTCTCCTGCGTGCTCGGCACCACCTGGGTGCCGACATTGTTCATGAACAGCTTCTGGACCTCGTAGTTGGGGGTGGTCCGGACCGACGTTCCGTTGAAGAACATCATGTCCGGGCTCCATTGGGTGTTGGCCTCGTTCGCGATGAGCGGCGCGTAGGACGCCATCTTGACGACATCCGCGTTCCGTTCGAGGCCGGTCATGTAGGACGCCTCGGCCAGAGCGTTGGCGGGCTTGTTCCCGCGGGAGGCGTATTCCCCGAGGAAGACCTTGTAGCTGTTGCGGTCGTAGGAGTCGTAGCGGTGGTTGTTGTTCAGGAACCACGCCGGATCGTTGTAGTAGTGCTCGTCGACGAGGTCCACGCCCGTGTCCGCGTTGAATGTGGAGAGGTCATCGAATTCGGGGCCCTGGCTGAACGGACCGGTGTTTCCGATGATCTTGATCTCGGGATGGGCCTTGCGGACGGCGTTGTAGAACTGGGTGAAGTACTGCTTGAACTCCGGCTTGTATTCCTCGTTGCCCAGGCCGATGCGGTCCAGGTTGTAGGGCTTCGGATGCCCGTAGGCGGTGCGCTTGGCACCCCACTCGGTGCTGGCGTCACCGTTCGCGAATTCGATCAGGTCCAGCGTGTCCTGGATGTAGCGGTCAAGGGTTGCCTGGTCCGGGGCGGACTTGTTGTCGCCGCAGCCGGTCACGCCCACCGGCACCACAGGCACCGGGACGGCTCCCATGTCCTCGGCCCACTGGAAGTACTCCATGTAGCCCAGGCCGTAGGTCTGGTTGTAGCCCCAGAAATTGCGGTTGGCCGGGCGCTGTTCCACCGGCCCGATGGTGTCTTTCCACTGGAAGGTGCGGGCGCGGGTGTAGTTCGGGGCCGAATAGGTGTCGTAGCTTCCTGTGTTGACGATGCAGCCGCCGGGGAAGCGCAGGAATCCGGGGTTCAGGTCGGCGATCTTCTCGGCGAGGTCCTTGCGGAGGCCGTTTTCCCTGCCGTTCCAGGTGTCCTCCGGGAAGAGGGAGACCATGTCGAGCCGGACCGTGCCGGTTCCCTGGACCACCGTCGCAAGCCGGCCGGCTCCCGTGGAGGCCTTCGGCGAGAGGGTCACCTGGTACTTGGCCCAGCGGTCGCCCTTGATCTTGATCGTGGCGATGTCCAGGCGCCCGCCTTCCGGCGTCTCCAGTGTTACGGCAAGGCTGCTTCCCGCGGGGTTGGACGTGCGCGCCCAGACAGAATACTTGTATTTCTTGTGCGCCTCGAGTTTCTGCCCTGCGTTCCAGCCGCTGTTGCGGACGCCAACGCCGGCGCCGCTTCCCGCGCCGGCGCTGGTGGCGTCGATCTGCAGGTAATTCCGATTGTTTTCATTCAGACGGTTGTTGTCATTGACGACGGCGGCCGTTCCTTCGCTGCCCCGCTTCAGTATGTCCCAGGCAGTCAGCGGGGTGTAGGTCCTGTCGTCCTCCGAGTTGAATTCAAAAGACCTGTTTTGGACCAGTTCCGCGTAGATGCCGCCGTCGGCTCCCTGGTTGATGTCCTCGTAAAAGGCCCCGTACATGGTCGGATCGATCGAAGCACCGCTCGCGGCGGCATTGACGTTGATGGTCCGGTTCGTTGCGGACTCCGCGGAGGCGCCCAGCGCCGGGGCCAGTGACAGCACCGCTGCTGCCAGTGATCCGGCAAGCGCCATGGTGCAGGCCCGCTGTGTGCGGCTTGGTGATTTTGATGGCATGGATGGGGTTGCCTTTCTCCATTGAGCAGTCCGCCGGTCCGCCGGCGCAGCTCAGCAGTGCGGCCGCCGACGGCTGCATGCTGCAATACCGTCCTCGGGCGTGGCCGCAGGTGAGTGGGTGATAAAAGCTGTTAACGCTAACAAGGTGGCGCGTCGGGAATGAGTATTGAACATGTTTACAGAGTTGTAAAGGGCATCGGCAGAGGTGGGATGCATTCTTTCCAAGCTTGCGAAATAGTGACGCCAGCCACTTGACGGCTTTCTTTGTTAGCGTTCACAATTAGTCGCAGAGCGCTTCAGCTCACTTGCAGCAATGGCGGTGTTCCGAGTCTCCCGCCTGCATGTAACTACGCTTCCGGGAGGATGTTGTGTTTAAGAAATCCCTAATTGCGGTTGCCGCCGCTTCGATGCTCACCCTGACGGCCTGCGGCGGAACCGGCAGTGCTGCCGGCAACGCGGGCACTGACAAGATCACCATGGGCTTCGCACAGGTGGGCGCCGAAAGCGGCTGGCGCACCGCCAACACCAAGTCTGTACAGGAGTCCGCCAAGAAGGCCGGAATCGACCTGAAGTTCTCGGACGCCCAGCAGAAGCAAGAGAACCAAATCAAAGCCATCCGTTCCTACATCCAGCAGAAGGTGGACGTCATCGCTTTCTCCCCGGTGGTGGAGTCCGGCTGGGACACCGTCCTGAAGGAAGCCAAGACCGCGAAGATTCCCGTCATCCTCACCGACCGGGCAGTGGATTCCACCGACAAGACCCTCTACAAGACGTTCCTCGGCTCCGACTTCGTTGAAGAAGGCAAAAAGGCGGGGACCTGGCTCGTTGATGAATCCAAGTCCGCCACCGACACGGTGAACATCGTCGAGATTCAGGGCACCACCGGATCTGCGCCGGCGAACGATAGGAAGGAAGGGTTCGAAGAGGCCATCAAGGCCAATCCGAAACTGAAGATCATCGCTTCGCAGAGTGGTGACTTCACCCGCAGCGGCGGCAAGCAGGTCATGGAGGCCTTCCTCAAGAACAACCCCGACATCGACGTTGTCTTCGCGCACAATGACGACGAGGGCCTGGGCGCCATCGAGGCCATCGAGGCTGCCGGCAAAGTTCCCGGCAAGGACATCAAGATTGTCACCATTGACGCGGTCAAGGACGGCATGACAGCCCTGAGCAACGGAAAGATCAACTACATCGTCGAATGCAGCCCGATGCTCGGCGACCAGCTCATGGACCTGGCCAAGAAGGTCATCGCCGGCGAGTCCGTCCCGGAACGGGTCGTCACCGAGGAAACCACGTTCACCCAGGAGCAGGCAAAGCAGGTCCTTGCCAGCCGCCCGTACTGAGTCCTGGCGCCCCCTGAACGGCCGTGCGGCGGCGGATCTTTGCCGCCGCACGGCACACCAGCACAGAAAAGATACGAGCATGAACGAAACGGTTCCGGTCGTCGAGATGACCGACATAGCTATTGGATTTCCAGGAGTTAAGGCGCTCGACGGAGTGAACTTCCGGCTCTTCCCCGGCGAAGTGCATGCCCTCATGGGAGAGAACGGTGCGGGCAAGTCCACCCTGATCAAGGCTCTGACGGGCGTGTACACCATTGATTCCGGCACGGTCAGGGTGCTCGGCGAGCGCAAGCAGTTCTCGACGCCGGCCGCATCACAGGCGGCCGGCATCAGCACTGTCTACCAGGAGGTGAACCTCTGCCCCAACCTGACCGTTGAAGAAAACGTCCTGCTGGGGCGGGAGCCGCGCCGCCGCGGCTCCATTGACTGGAAGGGCGTCCGGACCCGGACCCGGGAGGTCCTCGCAGAGCTGCACCTGGATCAGGTTGACCCCGGATCCCTGCTGTCCTCGCATTCCATCGCGGTCCAGCAGCTCATCGCCATTGCCAGGTCGGTGGAGATCAACGCCAAGGTCCTGATCCTGGATGAACCAACCTCGAGCCTCGATGCCGATGAGGTCAACCAGCTGTTCCGTGTCATCCGCGACCTCCGCGACCGCGGGGTGGCCATTCTGTTCGTCTCCCACTTCCTCGAGCAGGTCTACGACATCTCCGACCGCATGACTGTGCTCCGCAACGGAAGGCTCGTGGGCGAATACATGACCCGCGATCTCTCCCGTATGGGACTCATCTCCAAGATGATCGGCAGGGAAATGGAAGCGCTGGCCGAGCTGGACCAGGCGCCGGCACGGACACGGGCCAGGACGGACTCCGGGGTTACGCCGTTCCTCGAGACCCGCGGACTTGGCAGGAAAGGATCCGTTTCACATGTGGACCTCTCCGTCTACCCGGGCGAGGTCGTTGGCCTGGCGGGTCTTTTGGGAGCGGGCCGAACCGAGATCGCCAGACTCATTTTCGGCGCCGACAAGGCCGACGAAGGCTCCATGGCGATCAAGGGTGCAGGCCAAAAAATCCGTTCCCCGCGCGCGGCCATCGATTTGCGCATCGGGTTCTGCTCGGAGGACCGCAAAGAGGAAGGCCTCATCGGAGACCTCTCCGTCCGCGACAACCTGGTACTGGCAATGCAGGCCAGCAAGGGCTGGGCTCGCCGCATTCCCCGCCGCGTCCAGGACGAGCTCGTGGCCGAATACATCCAAGCCCTCGACATCCGCCCGGCCAACCCCGACGCACTCATCCGGAACCTCAGCGGCGGCAACCAGCAGAAGGTGCTTCTCGCCCGCTGGCTGGTCACCCATCCCGAACTCCTGATCCTCGACGAGCCCACCCGCGGAATCGACATCGGAGCCAAGACCCAGATCCAGAAACTCGTCAGCCAGCTCGCGGCCGAAGGGATGTCCATCCTCTTTATCTCCTCCGAGCTCGAGGAAGTCCTGCGCGTGAGCGACCGCATCGCCGTCATCAAGGACCGGGCAATGGTCGCCGACATCAACAACGACGACGTCTCCGTGGAAGACGTCATGACGGTCATCGCCGGAGGCCCCCAGTGAAATCACTTCTGAAACACCGCCTTGCGTGGCCGGTGATCGCTCTCGCAGCACTGCTGCTGCTGAACCAGGTCTTCCGGCCGGACTTCCTGAGCCTCAGGATGCAGGACGGGCACCTGTACGGCAGCCTCATCGACATCATGCGCAATGGCGCCCCCACGATCCTCATCGCCCTCGGCATGACCCTGGTGATCGCCACCCGGGGCATTGACCTCTCGGTGGGCGCTGTGGTGGCCATCGCCGGGGCGGCCTCGTGCGCCTACATCGCTGCTTCCCCGGAACCCGGCTCTCCGGTGACGGCCGCGACGGCGGTTCTCATCGCCGTCGTCGCCGGCCTTGCCCTTGGCGTCTGGAACGGCTTCCTGGTCTCGACCATCGGCGTGCAACCCATCATTGCCACCCTGGTGCTCATGACGGCGGGGCGCGGCATCGCCCAGCTCATCACCGGCGGTCAGATCATCTCCGTCTCAAACGACCACTACAAGTCGATCGGCGCCGGATACCTGCTCACCCTTCCGATCTCCATCCTGATCACTGCAGCCGTCTTCATCCTGGCGGCAGTCCTCACCCGGCGCACCGCACTGGGCACCCTGATCGAAGCGGTGGGCATCAACCCCGTCGCCAGCCGCCTCGCCGGACTCCGTTCGCGCAACATCATCTGGATCGTCTACATCTTCAGCGCCGTCTGCGCCGCCATCGCCGGCCTCATGATCAGTTCCAACGTCACGGCAGCCGATGCCAACAACGCCGGGCTCTACATCGAAATGGACGCCATCCTCGCCGTCGTCATCGGCGGCACATCGCTGGCCGGGGGACGGTACACGCTGGTGGGAACCGTCGTCGGGGCCTTCATCATCCAGACGCTGACCACCACC
Source organism: Arthrobacter sp. Soil_N43 (assembly GCF_057655195.1). Classification (NCBI taxonomy): domain Bacteria; kingdom Bacillati; phylum Actinomycetota; class Actinomycetes; order Micrococcales; family Micrococcaceae; genus Arthrobacter; species Arthrobacter sp. Soil_N43. The sequence goes on along the minus strand of NZ_JBDGML010000118.1, from coordinate 139,201 downwards.
GTCTACACCCTCGGGATCCCGCCGGAGGTGACCCTGGTGTTCAAGGCCCTCGTCGTTATTACGGTCTGCCTCCTGCAGGCGCCCAAGGCGAGGAACCTGCTCAGCAGCCTCAAGGCAGCCCCCAAGCCCGCCGCAAAGGAAAAGGTGGCAATCTAATGTCCCCCCTGACCACACTGACGCCCCTGACCGTCAAGAAGCCGTCACCGGCGCGCAACCGCCTGCGCGGAGGTGCGCGCTACGCGCCAACGCTTGCGACCGTGGGACTCTTTATCGCCATGTTTGCCGTGGGGTCCGGAATGTACCCGAGCTTCCTCTCCGGCCAGGTGTTCCTGAACCTCTTCATCGACAACACGTTCCTGATCGTGCTCGCCGTCGGCATGACCTTCGTGATCCTGACCGGAGGCATCGACCTTTCCGTCGGAGCCGTCGTCGCGCTGTCCATGATGGTCAGCGCCACGCTTCTCCAGCAGGGCTGGAACGCGGGTGCCGTCATCGTCCTCGTGCTCCTGATCGGCGGCGGGCTGGGCCTGCTCATGGGGCTGATCATCCAGTACTTCGACATCCAGCCTTTCATCGTCACACTGGCCGGCATGTTCCTGGCCCGCGGCCTCTGCTACGTCATCAGCCTTGACTCGATCCCTGTCACCGAGGGGTTCTTTACGGGCATGGCACAGGCACAGATCCCCCTGCCCGGGGACCTCTTCGTCTCGCCGGGCGTCATCCTGGCCCTCGCGATTGTGGCCGTGGCCTTCTTTATCCTGCACCACACCCGCTTCGGCCGCACGGTCTATGCCATCGGCGGCAACGAACACTCCGCCATGCTGATGGGCCTTCCGGTGAAGAGCACCAAGATCCTCGTCTACGCGCTGAGCGGCCTCTGCTCAGCCGTCGCGGGCATCCTGTTCTCCTTCTACAGCCTCTCCGGCTACAGCCTCGCCGCCCAGGGCATGGAACTCGACGCCATCGCGGCGGTGGTCATCGGCGGGACGCTGCTGACCGGCGGCACGGGCTACGTCCTGGGTTCCGTCGTGGGCGTGCTGGTGCTGGGCATCGTCCAGACCTTCATCGCCTACGACGGAACCCTGAGTTCCTGGTGGACGAAGATCGTCATCGGCGGACTCCTCCTGGTCTTCATCCTGCTGCAGCGGCTCTTCGCCAGGAAAACAAGCTGATTCCCTGCTTTACCTGTCTCTCTGTCTCCCGCCCGTCGAAAGGACGCCTTCAGCATGAATGTCCCCCTCAACCCGCAGTTTTCGCGCCGCTCGTTCCTCGGCTCGGGAACCGCCGCGGCTGCCACCGCAATACTGGCAGCCACCGGCGCCGGATCCATGGTGGCGGCACAGCCTGCCGCCGCCTCCGGTTCAGCGCCGCTCATCAACCCCGTCGTTCCGCAACGTGCCGACCCGTGGCTCATGAAGCACACGGACGGCAAGTACTACTTCACCGGCTCTGTTCCCGAATACGACCGGATCGTGGTGCGCTCCTCCGCCACGATCTCCGGGCTGGGCAGCTCCCAGGAAGCAGTGGTCTGGACGCGCCCCGCCTCCGGAACAATGGGAGGCCACATCTGGGCACCTGAGCTGCACCACTTCGACGGCAAATGGCACATCTACTTCGCCGCCGGCGACAGCAACGATGTCTTCCGGGTGCGGATCTACGTCATTTCGACGCCGGCGGCGGACCCGGCCACCGCCGTCTGGGAACCGCCTGTCCGGGTGCACACCCATGCCGACACGTTCTCCCTGGACGCCACCACTTTCGAGCACGCCGGCACCCGGTACCTGATCTGGGCGCAGAGCGACACCGGCGTGAACTCCAGCCTCTACATCGCCTCAATGTCCTCGCCGTCCACACTTTCCAGCGCCCCGGTCCGCATTGCCGTTCCGACGATGGACTGGGAGACCCGCGGGTTCAAGGTCAACGAAGGTGCCGCCGTCATCAAGCGGAACGGCCGCATCTTCGTGACCTTCTCGGCCAGCGCAACCGACGCCAACTACTGCATGGGACTCCTCACGGCCGACGCAGGCTCCGACCTGCTCAACCCGGCATCGTGGACGAAGACACCCACCCCGGTCCTCGTCACGTCCGAGGGTTCAAAGCAGTACGGCCCGGGGCACAACTCCTTCACGGTGGACGAAGCGGGCAACGACGTGCTGGTCTACCACGCCCGGTCCTACCGCACCATCATCGGAGACCCGCTCTATGACCCCAACCGGCACGCCCGCGTCCAGCGGCTGCACTGGAACGCGGACGGCACGCCGAACTTCGGTGTTCCCGTGGGGGACGGAGAGCTTCCCGTGCGGTTTGAACCTGCCGCCGCCCCGGGCACGTACCTGGCCCATGACGGCACCACCATCGCCGCCGCGTCCTCCCCCGCCCTGGGGGCATCCCAGTTCCGCATCGCCACGGGCTACGCCAAGAAGAATTCCGTGGTCATCGAGCCGGTCCTGGCCAAGGGCCGCTACCTTCGGATCCAGGGTTCCACCGTCGCGGTCGCGCCCACGGAGGGTTCGTCGTCGGCGTTCATCCAGCGGGGCGGCCTGTCGGATCCCGCAGGAACGTCCTTCGAGTCGGTCGATCTGCCCGGCTGCTATCTGCTGCTCCGGCAGGGCGTCCTGGCCGTGGCCAAGGCCGGCAAGAATGACAGGGCTGCGGCCACGTTCTTCCTGAGTTCGTAGGCGCACGGCTGCGTCAGCATTCCCCCCAGGGCCCGGTAAGCGTCCCCGCTGCCGGGCCCTGCGTGTGCCGTCTTCAGGCGGGCGAACCCGGGTCAGCGGCCGGCGTTCGGCGCCGCAGTTGAGCAGCGAACCACAAGCCTCGGATTGACGACAGAAGAGGCGCCTGAATGGCCGTTGGCCATGTCGAAGAGAAGCATTTGCATGCACCGGGCCCCAAGTTCCTGGAATCCCTGGTTGACGGTGGTCAGGGGCGGCACGAGGTAGGCGGCCTCGGGTTGGTCGTCGTATCCAACGAGGCTGACGTCCTGCGGGACGCGCAGGCCGGCTTCGCTGAAGGCGCGCAGGGCCCCCAGTGCCATCTGGTCATTGGCAGCGAACAGAGCGGTGGCCTTGCCGGCGGCAGCGAGTTCCAGCCCGGCACGGTATCCGCTTTCGGCGCTCCAGTCCCCCTGGATCAGCATGGAATCGTCCAGTCCCGCCTGGGCGAGAGTACGGCGCCAGCCGTCAACGCGGGCGGCGGCGTCGATCCAGTCCGGCGGGCCGGCGACGTGGGCGATGGCTGTGTGGCCAAGATCCACCAGATGCTGCACTGCCAGGCTGGCGCCCATCCGCTGGTTTACCGCGGCGACACTCAGCCGCTCGTCGACGCCGAAGCCCACAGCAACCAGCGGGATGGCCATGCTGATGGTGCTCAGTGATTCGAACATGGCCTCGTGCGGCACAATCACCACGATGCCGTCCACCGACTGCATCATGAAGTATTCGAGGCCGTCTTTTATCGCCGCCGGCGTGACTTCACCGAGGCTGGCTACGCTGACGAAGTAGCCCTTATCCCGTGCCGCCTGCTGCACGCCGAGGAGCGTGTTGGCCGGACCGTAGTGGGACATGTCGCTGCCCAGGACGCCGATCGTCTGGGACCGGCGCGTCACCAGGCTGCGCGCTGCGGTGTTCCGGCGGTAGCCCAGTTCCGCGATGGCCTTTTCGACGCGTTCGCGGGTCAGGGGGCTGACGTTCGGGTGCGCATTGAGGACCCGCGAGACAGTCTGGTGTGAAACGCCGGCAAGCTTCGCCACGTCCTCCATGACGGGAGGACGCCTGATCTCAGATATTGGCATGCCCCCTCCTCACGTTAGCGCTAACAATCAGCTTAGCAGCTAAGGCACGGGCGGGCACGGGCATCCGGCGGGCAGGCGGGCACTCCGGCAGATGCGGCGGTTCAGGCGGGACCCGAGGTGCTGGCCCGCACCACGAGCTTTGGCTCGACAACCGTTGTCCGGGCGCCTTCTCCGTCCCCGACGGCGGCGAGCATGAGATCCATGCAGCGCCGGCCGAGTTCCTCGAAGTCCTGGCGGACCGTCGTGAGGGGCGGGGTGAAGTAGCCCGATTCAGGCTGGTCGTCGAAGCCCACCACGGAGACGTCGTCGGGCACGCGGACTCCGGCTTCATGGAAGGCGCGCAGCAGGCCGAGCGCCATCTGGTCGTTGCCCACGAAAATTGCCGTGGCGGACCGTTCCTCGGCGAGCTTCCTGCCGATCTCATAACCGCTGCCGGCGCTCCAATCGCCCTCGACGAGCAGATCGTCGTCCAGGCCGGCGGCGCGCAGTGTTTCACTCCAGCCCTCGGCCCTCGCGGTGCCGTCGATCCAGTCCTGGGGTCCGGCGACATGTCCGATCCTGCGGTGCCCCTGATCTATCAGGTGTCGAACGGCAAGCTCCGCCCCGCGGTGCTGGTCCACCATCGCGCCGCTCACAGCGTCATTCCCGAGCGACCCCACGGCCACGACGGGAACACCAGGCTTCAGCTCCGTGAGGGCAAGCAGGGTTTCGGAGTGCGGCACGCTGACCACGATGCCGTCGACGGCCTGGTCCAGAAAGTGCCTGAGCGCGTCGAAAATCGCTTCTCGGCTCACCGACTTCAGGGCAGCGATGCTGACGAAGTAGCCGGCATCCCGGGCCGCCTGCTCCACGCCCAGCAGCGTGTTGGCCGGACCGTATTGAGAGAGCTCGCTGGCAAGGACGCCAATGGTCTGGGAGCGCCGCGTGACCAGGCTCCGCGCCACCGCATTGCGGCGATACCCTAGCTCGGCGATCGCGGCTTCGACCCTCTCCCGCGTGGCCTTGCTGACGTTGGGGTGGTTGTTGATCACGCGGGAGACTGTCTGGTGCGACACCCCGGCGCGTTCCGCCACATCCTCAAGCCGCGGCAGCCGCGCATTGCTTTTTGTCATGGGGCTATTCTGCGCGAACCGCCGGGCAACCACGAACAGACCACGCGCCCGAGGCACCACCTCGGCAAACAAAAAGTCCCCGGCCTCCTGTTGCCAGGAAGCCGGGGACTTTCCACTCTTCGCTAAAAGAGTGGGCCCTGTGGGGCTCGAACCCACGACCCACGGATTAAAAGTCCGATGCTCTACCAACTGAGCTAAAGGCCCAAACTGACTGCGCACCGCACACGTAAAACGTGAAAGACGCACGTCAGTTCCAGTCCATTTCTGGACGTTAATACTGTACCCCAGACCTGGGCATGTGACTTACGTGGCGCGCTGCCGCCGTCGTCCGCTTGATTCATGGCCCTGAAAAGGGGCCCACTGGCCCGCCAGAGCGCCAAATCCCCGTGCTCGATTACCGCACGTCACAGGAGTAGCGTGGGGAGCATGAGCGACAAAGCAGGAACCAACGGTCCGGGCGGGGCGGAACGGCACCACAAACCGAAGCCTTTTGCGCCCATTGACTTTGAGCCCTTCGCGGGCGGTGCGGACCCGGCACGGGTCTCAGAAGCGGCACACCTGGCCGCCCAGGCGCTGGTGCGCCACGGACGCGACAGCGACGACCCCGTCGTCACCAAGCGCCTCGTCAAACTCGCCGACGAGCAGGGCCTCGAGGCCATCGCGGAGATGTGGGCCGAAAGCCCGGCGCGCTCACTGCCGGGCGCCCTGTGGCGGCTCTACGCCCTCCGCGCTGCAACAGTCCAGGACCCCGAGCGCATCTCCGTCTACTTCAAGGCGGGCAAAGACACTGCACAGGTTTCGAACGTCGTGGCCGGAGCCGCAGAGCCGCCCGGGGCCGACGAAATGAAGGCCATGGCGGACGCCATTTTGTCCGGAGCGTTCGACGGCGATTTCGACGTCGCGCTCGAGCGTTCAGCGGCCTTTTGCCGTGTTGTGGCGCTCGGACAGGCCACGCTAGCCGACGGCGCCGACCACAGCAACGAGGTCCATGCACGCAAGCTGACGCGCAACTCGCACCTGCTGGTGAAGACCGCCGAGGACCTCGAGCACGCCGCCAACGCCTGGCGGCTGGGCGAACTGGACTGACCCATCGGGCCGGATCTGTCAATGTTGACTTGGTCCAGCCAAAGTAGAACACTGAAACTGGTGCCGAACCGCGAAACCCCCGGGCTTCAACATTTAGCCGCCTAGAGCGGCCTACCGCCGAGAGGCGTATCCGGTTCGGCACCATTTTCATGCCCGAACACGCGGGCCGGTAAAGTACTGACTAGTTGCCGGGCCCCACGTCAAGTCACGTGGACCGCCCTTTCCAGTCCTGACGATCTCCGGAGACCGGTACTAATGAAGCTGCGCCTTTTTCCCCAGGAGCCCGCGGGGCTGAACCTGCTGTCGCAGCTGGCCCGCCAGATCGTTCTCGCCAGCGCCACCATGGCGGAAATCCTGGGCGCGCCTGCCGCCGAACACGACCGGCTGGTGGAGGACATGCACAACCACGAGGCCAAGTCCGGTGAACTGCACTTCGCCCTGCTCACCCACATGCGGACCAGTTTCGTCAATCCGCTCCCGCGCGAGGACATGTACGGGCTGTCCCTCTGCCTTAATGAAGCGGTTGAGAAGCTGGACGCCGCCGCCGAGTTGGTGGCGCTGTACAAGCTGGACAGGCTGCCGAAACGGGCAGCAGACCAGCTGGAGATTATCAGCCGCCAGGCCGAGCTCACCGCCGATGCCATGCGGCGGCTGAACAACCTTGACGACCTTGAGGACTACTGGATCGAGACCGTGCGCCTGGCCAAGAGGGCCGAACGGACGCACCGGATCTGGGTCGCGGACATGCTCAAGGAAATGAAGGCGACGCAGTACGCCCGGAACCGGGACGTTGCCAACCAACTCGTGGACGTTACCAAGGACATGCGCCGCATCGCCACCCAGGTAGGCAGCATCATCGTCAAGGAATCATGAGGTGACACCCCTCATTTTCGCCCTGGTAGTGGTTCTTGCCGCAGCGTTCGCCTTCATCAACGGGTTCAGGGACGTCTCCAACTCTGTGGCCCTCGCTGTCCGGACCCGCGCCCTGACGCCCACCGTGGCGGTGCTGCTGGCCGCCGTCTTCAACTTCACCGGCGCGCTCCTCAGCTCCGGCTTTGCCGTGGCGGTCAGCCAGAACTGGGTGACCCTGCCCGTCGGGGACAGCGGGCTTACCATCCTCGTGGCCGGCCTGGCCAGTGCCTGCATCTGGGGCCTGCTCCTGTGGTGGAAGGGCATCCCCTCATCCTCCACGCACGCGCTGGTGGGCGGCCTCGCCGGAGCGGGTACTGCTAGCGTCCTGGTGGGAGGCAACGCCGTGGGCGGGGTGGACCAGTCTCTGCTGTTCCAGGTGGTCCTTCCCCTGGCGCTCTCCCCTGTCATAGCGTTCATCGGCGCGTACCTGCTCGTGTACCCCGTGACATGGGCTGCCCGCTACGCCCAGCCGAATGAGATCAACCGGCGTTTCCGGGCTGCGCAGTCGATCACTGCCGGCGCGGTCGCCTTCGGCCACGGACTCCAGGACGGCCAGCGCATCGGTGCTGTCCTCCTGCTGGCTGTCCTGGCGGCGGGGTACACCGACGGCGGCTCCATCCCGCTGTGGGTGGCGATGCTCTCGGCCGTCATGATCACGGTGGGAACGCTGTGCGGCGGCTGGCGCATTTCACACACCATGGCGTACCGGCTTATCCGGGTTGACCCCCTCCGCGGAGTGGTGGCGCAGGCCTTCAGCGCGGCCCTTCTCTTCATCGGTGCGATCGGCCTGCACTGGCCTATTTCCACCACGCATACCGTCACGTCCGGGGTGCTTGGAGCCGGCGAGAACCAGCACGTGTCCGGAACCCACCGCAAGCTCGTGGCCCGGATCCTGTCGCTGTGGGTCCTGACGCCTGCCGCCACCGCCGCGGGAGCCTTCGTGCTCGCGCTGGCGCTCTCCCCGCTGGCCAGGACCTGAATCCGGGTTTAAACAAACATGCTCCGTAACTGCCCTGTCAGGGCAGTTACGGAGCCGTCAACGGTGGGTGGGCCCACGCCGCCAGGGTTCCCTGGCCGAGCTTGCGAGGCCAGGGCGGCGGTGGGGACTATCCGAAACGGCCGGAGACGTAGTCTTCCGTGGCCTTGTTGCTCGGATTGTTGAAAATGGTGCTGGTTTCGGCGAACTCGATGAGCTTGCCCGGCTTGCCGGTACCGGCGATGTTGAAGAACGCCGTCCTGTCCGAAACACGCGCCGCCTGCTGCATGTTGTGGGTCACGATAACCACGGTGTACTGGTCCTTGAGCTCGTTGATGAGGTCCTCAACGGCCAGGGTGGAGATCGGATCCAGGGCGGAGCAGGGCTCGTCCATGAGGATCACCTGGGGTTCCACGGCGATGGCACGGGCGATGCAGAGGCGCTGCTGCTGGCCGCCGGACAGGCCGGAGCCCGGCTTCTCCAGCCGGTCCTTGACCTCGTTCCAGAGGTTGGCGCCCTGCAGGGAGCGTTCCACCAGGGCATCGGCTTCGCCCTTGGAGATCTTCTGGTTGTTCAGCTTCACGCCGGCCAGCACGTTGTCGCGGATGGACATGGTGGGGAACGGGTTGGGCCGCTGGAACACCATGCCGATCTGGGAGCGCACGGTGACCGGGTCCACGCCGGGGCCATAGAGATTGTCGCCGTCGAGCAGGACTTCACCCTCAACGCGGGCGCCCGGCAGGACCTCATGCATGCGGTTAAGGGTCCGCAAGAAGGTGGACTTGCCGCAGCCGGAGGGGCCGATGAACGCCGTGACGGACTTGGCTTCGATGTTGATGCTGACATCCTCGACGGCCAGGAAATTGCCGTAGTAGACGTTCAGGTCTTTGACGTCGATGCGCTTGGACATGATGTTCCTTAACTTGCTGGTATGGATTGAAGTCTAGATCCCGGCGGTTCGATCCGAAACGTCCGGGGAGCGGGGCCGGCGCCTAGCGTCCGGCCTTCGGGGCGAAGACCCTGGCGATCAGGCGCGCACCGAGGTTCAGCAGCATCACCAGGACGATGAGCACCAGCGCTGCGCCCCAGGCCCGCTGCGAGGACGGGTCCGGATTGGACGGCGACGTGGGGTTCAGGATCTGCGTGTAGATGAAGGTCGGCAGCGATGCCATCCAGCCGCTGAACACGTTGGTGTTGATGCTGGTGGCAAAACCGGCGGTGACCAGAATCGGCGCAGTCTCGCCGATCACGCGGGCGATCGCGAGGGTGACCCCGGACGCAATGCCGGAGATCGCCGTCGGAATGACCACCTTGATGATGGTCCGCCACTTGCGGACGCCCAAGGCGTAGGCGGCCTCGCGGAGTTCGTTGGGAACGATCTTCAGCATTTCCTCGCTGGAGCGGACCACCACCGGGATCATCAGCACGGAAAGCGCGACGGCGGCCACGGCGCCGGTCTTGGTGCCCGGGCCCACCACGGCGAAGAAGAAGGCCGCGGCAAAGAGACCGGCCACGATGGACGGGATGCCGGTCATAACGTCCACGAAGAAGGTGATGGCGCGGGCCACCGGACGGTCGTTGCCGTATTCCACGAGGTAGATGGCCGTCAGCAGGCCGACGGGCACCGAGATGACCGTGGCGAGCAGGGTGATCTCCACCGTGCCGAGCAGCGCGTGGTAGATGCCGCCCAGAACGGGCGCACCCTCCTCGGCAGCCCTGTTGTCGTAGACGCCGGTGACGCCGTTCATGGACTTGCCGAGGAACCCCGGCGTAATGAGGCCCGGGATGCCATTAACCATGACGGTCCAGATGACGGAGATCAGCGGCAGCAGGGCGATGAGGAAGGATCCCACCACCAGGCAGGTGGCCAGCTTGTCCTTGGCCTTGCGTGAGCCTTCAACGGCAGCGCTCCAGCCCACCAGGCCGGCAGCGAAGAGGATGGCGGAGACAACACCCCAGCCAAAGGCGTTGAAGCCGATCAGTGCCAGAATGGCCGCGCCGAGGACCAGTGCCACAGCCAGGACGACGTACGCGGCGTACTTGGGCAGTTGGCCCTTGGTGAGTGCGGACCGCTTGCGGACCGGGGTCAGAGTGGAGGTCATTTAGTTTGCTCCCGAGAATTCTTTGTGCCGGCTGATGATCCACCGGGCAACCATGTTCACGGCGAGGGTGATCACGAACAGGATCAGGCCCGCGGCGATCAGGGTGCTCACCTTCAGGCCGCTCGCTTCCGGGAAGTTGAGCGCGATTTCGGCGGCGATGGTCTGGTTGCCCGACTGGATCAGGCTGGCGGTGAGGGCGCCGGAGGAGAGCACCAGGGCAACGGCCATGGTCTCGCCGAGTGCGCGGCCAAGGCCCAGCATGACGGCGCTGATAATGCCCGGGCGCGCGAACGGCAGGACGGACATCTTGATCATTTCCCACCGGGTGGCGCCCAGGGCAAGCGCGGCCTCCTCGTGCAGTTTGGGGGTCTGCAGGAAGATCTCGCGGGACAGGGAGGTGATGATCGGCAGCACCATGACGGACAGGACGATTCCGGCGGTCAGGATGGTCTTGCCGGTGGCGGAGGCCGGTCCCTGAAAGATGGGCAGCCAGGCCATGTTCTCGGCCAGCCAGGCGTACGCGGGCGAAATCTGGTGGGCCAGGAATGCGGCGCCCCACGCACCATAGATGACCGACGGTATGGCGGCGAGGAGGTCGATCACGTAGCCGAGGCCGGAGGCCAGCCTGCGCGGCGCGTAGTGGGAGATGAACAGGGCGACGCCGATGGCCACCGGCGTGGCGATCACGAGGGCGATGATCGCGGCGATCAGTGTGCCGATGACGATAGGCCAGATGTAGGCGAAGAAACCCTCGCCGCCTTGGATGTCCGCTGCCGGGGCGGTGAATGCCGGAATGGCCTGGATGACGAGGAAGAGTGCAACGCCGAACAGCACGGCCAGGATCAGGCACCCCGCTGCCAGGGTTGCTCCGGAAAAGACTTTATCCCCGGCGCGTCCGGCGCCTCGGGAACTTGTCAGGGAGGTGGCGGTCATACCTGGCCCTTCGGTGTTGATGTTGCTGTGGTGCGGAACGTGGAGAGTCTGCGGTTTACACGGCTAAGTTCCCCGCCCTGCCTTGCGGCAGGACGGGGAACTGCGGCGCTCAGTTCAAACCTTACGACTTGACCTTGATGGACTCGATGGCCTTGGTGGCCTTTTCGGTCAGGGCGGCGGACAGCGGAGCCGACTTCGCGGACTCAGCGGCGGCCTTCTGGCCCTCTTCGGAGACAACGTACTTCTCGAAGGCCTTGACCAGGTCAACAGTTTCCTGCTTGTCGTAGGCGCTGCAGACGACGTGGTAGGAGACCAGGACCACGGGGTAGGCGCCCGATTCGGTGGTGGTGCGGTCCAGGTCGATGGCGCTGTCGTTTTCGGCGCGGCCCGTGACGGACTTGCCGGCGTCGACGGCCTTGGAGGCGGCTTCCGGGGAGATCTTGACGAACTCGGATCCGACCTTGATCTGGGCGGTGCCCAGCTTGCCGCCGACTGCGGAGTCATCTGCGTAGGTCACGGCACCCGGGGTGTCGGTGACGGTCTTAACAACGCCGGAGGTGCCCTTGGCGTTCTCGCCCTTGAGGGAGGCGGGCCATACGCCGTCGGCCTTGTCCTTCCAGACCTCGGGGGCCGCAGCAGCGAGGTACTCGGTGAAGTTCTTCGTGGTGCCGGAGTCGTCGGAACGGCTCACCGGGGTGACCTTGAGGTCCGGAAGCTTGGCGTCCGGGTTCAGGGCGGCGATGGCGGGGTCGTTCCACTTGGCGATCTCGCCGCGGAAGATCTTGGCTGCGGTGGTGGCGTCCAGCTTGAGGTCAGTCACCTCCGGCACGTTGAACGCGATGGCGATCGGCGAGATGTAGACCGGGATGTCGATGGCGCCCTCGGGGCCGCAGACCTTCTTGGACGCGGTGAGTTCCTCGTCCTTCAGGTAGGCGTCGGACCCGGCGAACTGGGCGGAGCCATCCAGGATGGCCTTGCGGCCTGCGCCGGAGCCGTCCGGGGAGTACTGCACGGTGGCGCCCTGGTTCGCGGCGGCGAAGTTGGTCTTCCATACGTCCATGGCTGCGCCCTGCGCGGAGGAGCCGATGCCCGTCAGGGTTCCGGTGACTTTGGTGCCGGCGGCGGACTGCGTGCCTGCCGGGGAGTTCGTGGCGTTGTCGGAACCACAGGCGGTGAGCGCGAGTGCGCCAGCGGCGATAACAGCGATTGCCGCGTGGCGGCCGAAGCGGAGTGCCTTCACTGGGTGTACCCCTTCCAGGGTTTTCTGATGCGATCCGGACCGGAGACGTCCGAATGAGGGATGCGTGCGTTGTCGAACTTCATTCAAGGTAGGGGCCTGAGGTAACGGGTAATGGGGTCCAAGGTGAACGGAAGATTAACGACGGCGGCATATTGCCTTACATATGCTGGGTCCCCATTGCGTTAGATGCGCCACAGTCGTAGGGCAGCGTCCCTGTGGCACGATGTCCCGTATGGAGACCCCCGGAAGCCTGGACGCCCACCTCCTGGCCGGAGTGCCGTCGGACGCAGACATCGATCTGTACCGCCGGCTGAGCGCCGACATCGCTGCAGGAGTGGCTGTGGTTTCCACTTCGCTGCGCAACCGCGACTACGCAGCCACGGTCACCGGCTTCCTCTCCGTCTCCTACGACCCGCCGACGATGCTGGTGAGTCTTTACGCGGAATCACGCATCGGCGAGGCTGTTGAGGAAGCGGGCACCTGGGCGCTAAGCCTGCTGTCCGGCAGGCACCAGGGTGCGGCCAACTGGCTGGCCAGCCCGGGGACACCGCTGCAGGGACTGCTCGCCCAGGTCCCGTTCCGGCGCGGCCCGGCAACCGGTTCGGCGGTCCTCGACGGCGCGCTCGCCTACTTCGAGATGCGCACAGTCTCCGTCCACCGGGCCGCCACGCACCTGCTCGTGGTGGGCGAGGTACTCGCCATGGGTAGCGGCACCTCCCCGGCAGAGGCGCCCGACCCGCTGGTCCATTTCGGCTCCGGCTACCGCCATTTGGCGCCCTGAAGATGGACGATTGAGCCCTGGATATGGAAGCCGGTCAACGAGCACTGATTGAGGAGTAGAACATGGTTCCTGAAATCAACATCTGGGCGGTTTTGGTGGCAACGCTGTCCACCATGGTCGTGGGATCGATCTGGTACACGCCCAAGGTCTTCGGCAACTACTGGATGCGCACGGCCAAGGTCACGCCGAGCGGCGAAGGAAAGGATGCCATCAAGCCGATCCTCATCACGCTCGTTGTCAGCTTCGTCAGTGCCCTCGTTCTGGCCGGTTCGGTTGCCATCGCCCAGGAATTCTACGGGGGCAGCTTCCTGGCCAACTCGGTGATCACCGCCGTCATACTCTGGGCAGGATTCACCGCCGCCCGCTTCATCACGCACGACGCGTTCGAGGGCCGGCCCGCCGGACTCACCGCGCTGAATTGTGCCCATGAACTCGTGACCTATCTGGTCATGGCCCTGGTCATCGGCCTGTTCGGCACCTAGCGCGAACGGACACTTAAGCCCCCAGGTTTTCCGCCGGGCAGGGCCTTAAATGTCCGTTCGCGCTCCGGTTGTTGCTCGACCGGGTGGGTGCGTTGCCGTAACCGCGCCACCAGCGCAGCGGCGAGGAGCGCCGTCGCCAATTCCAAAGCGATGATCACCAGCAGGGCTGCGGCAGCGGAACTGTCCGGCCCACCCGCCGCCGGTGCGGCCGCAGCGTGACTGTGGGCTGACCGGCCCGATGCCAGCAGCAGGAACGTGTGGACCGCCGCCATGCCGGCTCCGGAGGCCATGATGCGGCGGAGGGCCGCAACACTGCTGCGGCGCCACAGGTGCGGGACGCACGGCAGGCAGACCGCAACCATGGCGAGCATCAGGGCGTTGAGCCAGGCCGCATGGTGGTTTCCGGCCGCAAGCCACACGTGAGCAAGGCACGACGCGGCCGTCACCACGGCACAGGCACGGGAGTGGAGTGCGCTTCCCGGCACGGGTGACGGACTCATCCCGGGAAACGCCACTGCAGAATCGGCTCAGCCATGGCAGTGGCCGCCGGAGGGCTGGGCCGACGCGGGAACATCCAGCACGGGGCTGCGGTCGAAGAAGCCTTCGGGGCGGAGCTTGAAGCCCACGGTGTCCACGGGCATGATGGGCCAGTCCTCAACGCGGGGGAAGTGGGTGAGTCCGAAGGTGTGCCAGACCACGATGTCCTGGCCGTCGATGTCACGGTCCTGGGCGATGTAGGACGGCAGGCCGGCGCCGCCGGAGTGCTGGTTGACGAAGTCTCCGGTCGGGTACCGCTCGTCGTCCGCGAACCGGGTCACCCACAGATCCTTGGTGGCAAAAGCGGCCCTGCGCGCAATGGAGGAATCCGGATCAGCCAGGAGCGTGGGCTGGTTGTGGGCGTGCAGCTTGTAGCCCACCGGTTCCCCCAGCCGGTTGCGGGATTCGGGGTTGGAGATGATCCAGGTCCGGCCGCTCCGCGCGTCGGCCTCGCGGACCGCGTCGGATTCCCGGGCCAGAACTGTCCGCCTGCGGGAGAAGGCGTTGCCGCGCTCGTTCCCTTCGCCCATCGGCTGGCGGACCACGTCCTCTTCCTCGACCCTGTTGGTGAAACCATCAATGGCCATGTCCAGCCGCGCACTGAACAGGTGCTGGTGGAAGGGTGCCCCCAGTCCGGGCGCGAGCTGGGAGATGTTGGCGGAGCCGCCTTCCGGAAAAGCGCTGGTGAAGACGACGCCGGTGGCCTTGGCCTCGAACTCGATGGTGCCGTCGAGGTACAGGTACCAGTAAAAGCCGTAGTCGTAATTGCCGATCGTTGTGAAGAAGGAGATCACCAGGCGGCGGTTCCGGCGTGTGTAGTTGATGCCGGACCAGAGATCGCTGTGCTTGGCGAGGATACCCCAGTCCTCCTCGTGCATGCAGATGCCGTTGCGGATCTCGCGGGGATTGCCGAAGGCGTCGCTGATGACGGGGCTGAGGTAGGTGATCTCGCCCAGGCAGTCGCATCCGAGCTCCAGGGAGTTGGCGTACTGGCCCACGAGGTACTCGCCCGTGTCGAAGTAGTTCTGCCAGGACCGGATCGGGGAAGGATCGCCGTAGGGAACCACCATTTCGGCAATGGAGGCCCGGTTGATGATGGGACGGAGCCGGTCCCCGTCCCGGAAGGCGATGTTGTGCAGCACCACGCCTTCGCGGACATCGAAGCCGACGTCCAGGCTCCACTTCTCCCATTCGACGTGGTTTCCGCCGGTGACAGTGAAGCTGGGCCCCTCCGGTTGGATGATGCTGATGGGCTTCTGGCTGGTGCGCGGCGGGCCGGTCAGCTCGGGGTCCGTGTAGTTGCCGTGTTCGGCCGGGACCGGGAAGATCCCGGTATCCAGGACCTGGGTCACTTCCTTGTTGACGACGTCGACGTAGGCCACGAGCCCGTCCACCGGGTGCGCCCAGGCGCTGTCCTCGGGAAACTCCTGCACAAAGGCCAGACCCCGGAGGATCCGGCGGCCCTTCTCCTCCGCGTACTCGAAGACGCCGGCCGACAGCGGGGCCACTCGGACCTTGCTGACGTCCAGGTTCCGCGAGGCAAGCGCCTTCAGCCACCTCTCATCTGAGGCCAGGAGCTGCTCGACGACTTCAAATTCCTCCTCCAGGACGGGAAGCTCGCCCGTGGCGGCAGTGTCGAGTTCGACGGCGGAGATCACCTCGCGCGCGGAAGCGGACACCGTGACGTCCGAGGGTGCCGCGCCCGATACGTCGTGGAGGAAGATCCGGAACCGCCGGTCCTCGGTTTCGGCGCTTGCGCCGCGCGGCGGGTCCAGCAGGCCGAGGTAGGCGATGCGCTTCTCCGGACCCAGGAGGCCGGCTGAACGAAGAATGCCCTGGACATCGGTGATTTCTGCGGGCGTGGCCAAGCGGTACGGGGTGGCTACATCTGTGAGCGAGGTCGTCATGGCGGCCTTCTGTCCGGGACCCTGGCGGGTCGTATTTTTATTTTCTATAGTTGTAGAGAATAACCGTACGTAAGATGTGTCACAAGGGTCTTGCGCCAAAAATATTTCCGGGGGAGCGGCTGCATGCCAAAGATTGTTGATCACGACGAGCGCCGGCTGGAGCTGGTGGACGCCACGTGGCGGATCATCGCGCGGCTCGGCATCGAGGGTGCCACGATGCGGGAGATTGCGACCGAAGCGGGCTTTGCCAACGGCGCGCTCAAGCCCTACTTCCCCACCAAGGACACCCTCCTCACCTTCGCCTTCGGCCATGTGTTCAACAGGACGAACGAGCGCATCGCGGAGGTCACTGCGGGAAAGTCGGGCATCGCGGCCCTCCGGGCCTTTTGCGTCGAGGTGCTGCCGCTGGACGAGGAGCGCGTCAATGAGGCGCGCATCGTTATTCCGTTTTGGCAGAAGGCCATCAACGATCCCGAAAAGGCCGCCATCCACCGGGACTCCATGGAGCAGTGGCATGCCGCGATCCTGGAGCACCTCGGCCAGGCGAGGAAGAACGGCGACGTAAGCTCCGCCGTCGCGGACGGCGCCATTGCCGGCAACCTGCTGAACATGCTGCTGGGTGCCCAGATAGCGGCGGCACTGGCCCCGCAGGGGCAGGTAGACCGCAGCCTGGGCGACCAGCTGGAAGGCTTCCTGGCGCTGCTCCAAAGCGGTCAGTAATTTTTTTCGACATCTGTGGAAAAAAGATGACAGGAGCGGCGCGGCGGCGCTAACCTGAAATGAATGTGTCGCAGGACACAGTCTTGGGCCCATGTGGCCCCCGGCGTCAGGATCATCCATGTCTGCAACTGCAACCCGCCCCGCGGGCCGGGACCTCAAAACCAGTGTTGCCACCTCGTTCGACCACTGGCGACACCTGGTGGCGGAATCCTTCGTGCCGCTGGCGGCCGAGACGGCTGACGCCGACGCATTCCGTGGCAGGATGCGCTCCCGCGTGGTGGACCGCATGTGCATCGTGGAGGTTTCGGCCACGGGACACAGTGTCCACCGCACTCCTGCCCTCTTGGCACAGCCGGGCGAGCGCTACTTCAAGCTCAATCTCCAATTGGAGGGCACCGGCCTCCTGATCCAGGACAACCGCGAGGCCCTGCTCCGCCCCGGCGACCTGGCCATTTACGACACCAACCGCCCGTACACCCTGGCCTTCGAAGACCGGGCCAGGGTGCTGGTGGTCATGTTCCCGCACGACTCGCTGACGCTGCCCTCCGACTATGTGGGCCAACTGTCGGCCGTGCGGCTGGCCGGCGGACACGGCCTGACGAGCATCGTGGGACCATTCATTACGCAGCTCGCCGCCAACCTCGAGGTCCTCAACGGCCCCAGCGGTTCACGGCTTGCTGCGAACGCCCTGGACCTCGTCTCCACCATGCTCCATTCCGAGCTGGACCTGGCACAGGACAGCATGAAGCCGCAGACCTTGCTGGCAACCTCGGTCCGCGAGTACATCGAGGCAAACCTCGCCGACCCCCAGCTTTCGCCGGCCAGCATTGCGGCGGCGCATTTCATTTCGACACGCCACCTGCACAACGTCTTCCACGAATCGGGCACCACCGTTGCCAGCTGGATCAGGAGCCAGCGCCTGGAGCGTACGCGCCGGGATCTCCGTGATCCGCTCCACGCCGGCATGTCGGTGGGCGCCGTCGCCGCCCGCTGGGGTTTCGTGGATGCGGCGCATTTCAGCCGCACGTTCCGCGACGCGTTTGGCCAGTCCCCCAGCGACTGGCGGCGCGGCGCCTGACGCAGCCTCTGGATCAGCGCTGGATTTAGCCTTAGATCAGCCCCTGCGCGAGCATGGCATCTGCCACTTTGACGAAGCCGGCAATGTTCGCGCCCAGCACGTAGTTGCCCGGGTCCCCGTATTCATCAGCGGTCGAGGCGCAGCGCTCGTGGATCCCCACCATGATGTCCGTGAGGCGCTGTTCGGTGTGCTCGAAGGACCAGGAGTCACGGCTCGCGTTCTGCTGCATTTCAAGGGCTGACGTGGCCACTCCTCCGGCATTGGCTGCCTTGCCCGGGGCGAACAGCACACCGGCGCCCTGGAACACCGCCACGGCTTCGCGGGTGGACGGCATGTTTGCGCCCTCGCCAACGGCGAGCAGACCGCCCCGCACCAGCCGGGCCGCCGCGTCGCCGTCGAGTTCGTTCTGCGTCGCGCAGGGCAGGGCCACCGTGGCGTTGACGTCCCACACTGAGCCGCCGTCTACATAGGACACTCGCGGGCGCCGGACTTCATAGTCCTTGAGGCGGCCCCGCTCGACTTCCTTGATCTGGCGGAGAAGGCCGACGTCGATTCCGGCTTCATCCACGACGTAGCCGCTGGAATCCGAACAGGCGATCACGACGGCGCCGAGTGCCTGTGCCTTGGCGATCGCATTGATGGCCACGTTGCCGGATCCCGAGACCACCACGCGCTGCCCATCGAAGGATGTTCCGCGGGCCTTCAGCATCTCCTCGGTGAAGATCACCGTGCCGAATCCGGTGGCTTCGGGCCGCACCAGGGAACCGCCCCAGGAGATGCCCTTGCCGGTGAGGACGCCGGATTCATAGCGGTTGGTGATGCGCTTGTACTGGCCGAAGAGGTAGCCGATTTCGCGGCCGCCCACACCGATGTCTCCGGCCGGAACGTCGGTGTATTCGCCGATGTGGCGGTACAGCTCGGTCATGAAGGACTGGCAGAAACGCATGACCTCGGCGTCGCTGCGGCCCCGCGGATCGAAGTCGGAGCCGCCCTTGCCCCCGCCGATCGGCATTCCGGTCAGGGCGTTCTTGAAGATCTGCTCGAAGCCGAGGAACTTCACGATGCCCAGGTACACGGAGGGGTGGAAGCGCAGGCCGCCCTTGTAGGGCCCCAGCGCGGAGTTGAACTCCACGCGGAAGCCACGGTTGATCTGCACGCGGCCGGAATCGTCGGTCCAGGGCACCCGGAAAATGATCTGCCGTTCTGGCTCGCACAACCGCTCGAGGACGGCCCCTTCGAGGAATTCGGGGTGGCGGTCGTGGACCGGGCCGAGGCTTTCAAATACTTCGGTCACCGCCTGGTGAAACTCGGCTTCGCCCGGGTTCCGGGCCAGGACAGTATTCCTGATGGCCTCGAGCCGTGCATCCATGATGATTCCTTACGTCGAACCGGGCGGGAAGTCTCCGGCACGCGTCAGAACCGGCATCCTTTTATTGAAACTTCAACATATCCAATTGTGACTGCGCTGGCCGCACATGGCTAATCAACTTTCCATTAACCTCCGTATTGTGACATTTGATTTCCATGAAACGAAAATTGCGATCCCGGTCCGCGGTTCGGCGGTGGACTTCTGATGGCCCACATTTGCCTGCTTCTCTCCGGAGCCGCGCTCCTGCTCAACGGCCTTGCGGCGCTGGATGTCCTCCCCCGACGGGATGCTGCCGTGTTCAGCCTGGTCATCGGCAGCACCCAGCTGGTCCTTGGTGTCACGTATTTGGGTGCCAGTTCTCCGGGCGTTGACGGCGGCGGCCCGCAATTGCTCCTCGGGGCCGCCGGGATGTTCCTCTTCGGGCTGACGTACGTCTATGTGGGGTTGGATTACCTGCTGGCACTCGGTTCGAGGGGGCTCGGCTGGTTCTGCGGCCTGGTGGGTGCGTGCGGGCTCCTGCTCGCTGCGGCGTGGTCCGGCGAAGATCCGTTCCTGGCCGTCCTGTGGCTGTGCTGGGCCTACCTGTGGCTGCTGTTCTTCCTTCAGCTGGCGCTGGGCTTCGTAGGGCTGGGGCCGCTCATCGGCTGGTCGCTGGTCCTCACCAGCCAGGCCTCCGCCACAGTGCCGGCGCTCCTGGGCATCATCGGACATTGGCCCGCCGGCCCCGAGCCGGCAGCGGAGCCGGCCACGGCCGCAGCATCCCTGCTGGCGGTGTTGCTGCTGGCGCTGTTGCTGCTGGCCGGCGGCCTCGCTTGGCGCGGGCGCCAATCCGCCGCCCGCGCCGCTGCCGCCCGCGCTGACACAGCCACCGCTGCCGGCAGCGCCGCCGTCGAACGCCCGTTACCCGGCGAGCTCAGGCTCCAGGATCTCGACGCGCTTCTCCACCCGGATCTCCACCAGCACTCCGGCCAGGAAGACCACGGGGACGGCCGCCAGCAGCCCCGCCGCCGTTTCGGCACTTCCGCCGATGAGTGAGGTGAAGTTGCTGACCACCAGGTAGAGGACCCACGCCAGCAGCACGGAGGCGAGCGCCGGGGCGATGAGCGTCTGCCAGTGCTGTCCGGCCACCCGCTCCCGGCGGAAATAGCCGACGACGGCGAGCGAGCACAGCATGTACAGCACCAGCAGCGCCGCGACGGCAAGGCCGCTGAACCAGGAGAACAGCGTCAGCACCGGATCCAGTCCAAGCAGCGCAAACGGCGCCACGAGGAGCACGGCCACCGCCGTCTGGATCCAGGCCGCCACCGCGGGGGCGCGGTGCCGGTTGGTCCGGGCCACGACGCCGGGCATGGAGCCGCGCAGTGCCAGCGAGTGAAGGTAGCGGTTGATGCCGTTGTGGAAAGCAATGATGCCGGCCAGCAGGGACGTCACCAACAGGACTCCGGCGGTGACCCCGGCCCACGGTCCGAACATCTCCACGATCGGGCCGATCACGAAAGACGTGGCATCGCCTGATTCGAGCGCTGCCCCTGCGGCACCGACGACGTGTGACGGGCCGTAGAAGCTGACCAGCATCCAGGTGATGAACGAGAAGAAGACGGCGATGATGCCCACGGACAGATAGGTTGCCCGGGCGACCGTCCGGTGCGGGTCCTTGGCTTCGGCCGAGTAGATGGCCGTGGATTCAAAGCCGAACATGGAAGCCACGGCAAACATGATGGCAACGCCCGGTGCGCCGCCTGCGATGGCCGCCGGCGCGAACGAGGCGGCGATGTCCAGCCCTTCGGGTCCTCCGCCGCGGAGGAGGACGGAGAAGCCGAACATCAGGAGAATGGCCACTTCCAGGCCCACCAACACAGCCAGCACACGGGCGCCAAGCTCGATGTTCATGGAGCCCAGGACCTGGACGCCCGCCATGGTCACGAGTGCGGGCAGCCACCAGGGAACAGTTATCCCGGCGGACGCCAGCAGCCCGGAGAAGGCCGCCCCGTACAGTCCGTACATCGCCGCCTGCACGGTACTGTAGGCCAGCAGCGCGAGCCATGCCGCGCCGGCGCCGGTCTTGCGTCCGAACGCCGCCGTGACATAGGCGTAAAAGGCACCGTTGGTCTGGACTTTCCGGCTCATGGCCACGAAGCCGACGGCGAAGATCACAATGACGACGCCGACGATGAGATAGGCGCCCGGGGCGCCGGCACCGTTGCCGAGCGCGGCAGCCAAGGGGGCTGCTCCGACGATTCCAGTCAGCGGCGCCTGCGCGGACAGGACGAAGAACAGGATGCCCAGGACGCCGATGCTGCCTGCGCGCAGTGCAGTGGGGTGTTCCTGGCGGGAACCGGGATCTGCGGTCCGGGATTCGGGATTCGAAATACTCATTGGGTCCTTCTTAACGGTCATGAGTGCTGGGGAGGTGTTCGTGGGCGACGTTGCCCAGATATCTGCGGGCTGCTTCGAAGTGTGCGGCTGCGCATGGGGGCTGCGCCGTGAATTCCAGAATGGCACCGATGTCCGGCTGTGCCTTGTCGTGCAGCGATCAGTTGTTGTTCCTGAGCGCAGTCACGGCCTGGACCGCCGGTCTGCCATCCTGCCGGTTGCCATAGAGCCGGTTGCCAGCATGGACGCAGCGTCATTGGCCGCTTCCATGCCGCTCTCGATTGCGCCGTCAATGAATCCTCCCCAGCCGTTGGCGATATCGGAGCCGGCAAACAGCACCCGGCCGTGGGCCGCCTGCATGGCGGGGAGGTACGTCGAAAGATAGCCGGTGCGGTGCATGGGCCAGGTTTCACCGGACAGCGGGTCGTCCACCCAGTTGTGGCTGGCAACGGCAACCACCTCGGCGTCCGGCACCAGGCGCGCGAGCTGCGCCTGGACGGCGGCCGGGTCCCCAACGTCGATCTTTGAGGCGTCAGGACCGAAGCCGACGGCGATCGTGTCGCCGTCGAGCGTGTATTCCACCTGGAAGAAATTCAGGGGCCAGTCGGCGCCCCCCAGCGCCACGAAGGGTGCATGTTCGCCGCGCAGCCGGAACCAGACCTTGGTGCCCTGGGAAACCTGGCCCAGGCTGGCGCCGTCGGCCTTGGCTGCCGGCAGCTGCGGCTCGAAGGCCACCGCATTCAGGGCATGCAGCGGAACCGTGACAATCGCCGTCCGAGCGCGGACGGTCCGCCCGTCTGCACTGCGGATGGCAACTGAGGCGGCGTCATCCGTCATGGCTTCCACGGTGAAGCCGTGCACGATGCTGGCACTCGAGTCCGCGAGGATTGCCGCAGCCAGAGCGGCCGTGCCGCCAACGATCTTGTAGGTGGCGCAGGCTTCGAAGTTCACCGCCCAGTCGCCGTTGGTCAGCGCAACCCAGCGGAAGGCCTGGGTCAGCGCCGCATTCGCCAGCGGCCCGTTGAAGTTCAGCGCCCAGAAGGATTCGAGGATGTCCCGGTGCGCGCCGGCGGGGAACTGTTCACGGATCCGGTCCTGGACCGAGACGTCGTCGATGGCTTTGAAGTCGTCGCGGGCCAGCGGCCGGAACGGCTCCGGAAAGTACTTGCGGGAGTCCTGGACGAACTCACCGTTCGTCTGGCCGATGAGCTCGAGCAGCTCGTCCGGTCCGCCCTCATGGCGCTGGCCGCCGGCCCACCAGAATGCCCGCTCCGGCTCAGGGCTGGGCGTGGTGTCCAGTCCGTAGCGCTTCAGCTCGGCCCAGACATACGGCTGGGTCCAGTGCACCCACGTACCGCCGATTTCGAGGTCCCGGCCCAGCCGGCGGTCCAGCCAGGTCCGCCCGCCGATCCGGTCGCGCGCCTCAACGATGTGGACGGCGAGGCCCTGCCGGCTGAGTTCGCGGGCGGCGGTGAGCCCGGCGAAGCCGGCCCCCACCACGACGACGTCGTAGAGTTCCTGTTCCATCGCGGCCGCCTAGGAGTACACAAAGAATTCGACGGTGGGCGCGAGGACAGCCCATCTGGTGCGGGCGCCCTGGTTGAAGGAGGCAGCGCCGCCTGCAGTGAGTTCGTAGGTGTCCCCGTCCTCCACTTCGATCCGCAGGTGTCCTTCGACGATGGAAATGGTCTCATCGGCGTGGATCACCAGGTCGAACGGCTCCGGCGCCTCCGCGGGCGTGACGTGCCAGTATCCGCAGGCGAGCGCAGGGCGGCCGCCCTCCCCGAAACGGCGGACCCACTGGACCTGGCCAAGTTCGAAGGGCTCATTCTTGTTCGGATCGAGGGCTGCCGAAGTGGTGAAAGCAGAGGTTTCTGACACATTGACTCCAGGAGTGAGGGCACCGGCGCGATGGCCGGGCAGGGTTCGGGTATCCAGCGGAGGTGGCGGTTCGGAATGCAGGAAGAGTGAGCTGCATCACCTCCGAGGGAAATCTAAGCAACTGCTTAGTTTTAAGTCAATACCCTCCAGACGGGACGGAACCACTGGCTAGACTCGGCGTATGAAGTCATCCACCGCCGCCGCCCCGCCGTCGAAATACGGGACCGGAAAGGAAGCCCTGCTCCGCGCCGCCGTCGCCGTGGTGGCCGCGAAGGGCCTGCGTGGCCTCACGTACCGCTCGGTCGCCGAAGCCGCAGGCGTGAACAACACGCTGGTGGCGCACCACTTCGGCTCACGCGATGCCCTCATCGCGGCGGCTTTGGACTGGGCCGCCGAGCAGTCCATCAGCGCGTCCAGGCTCCGTGAAGCCGCGGCCCTGGGCCATTCCTTCACGGAGTCACTCCTGGAGTTGCTGCTGGCCGAACCGGAACTGCAGGTCTTCCAGTACGAAATGATCCTGGAGGCGCGCCGCCGGCCCGAGCTCGCGGAGGCGGTTTCCGCCCTCTACGAGAACTACGTCAGCGCGCTGGCCGAAGGCCTGGCGGCGTCCGGGCTGACCGACAACGTGCAGGTGGTGGCCCGGACGCTGTTTGCGTCCCTGGACGGCCTGGTTCTGCAGTACCTCGCGGGAGTGGACCGCACCCTCATCGCGGCGTCGCTTGAGGAAGTTCACGACGTACTGCTGCTGCGGACGGGGGCTGGCGGTCAGGCTTAAGTGCCAACACAGACAGCGCCCTCTGGCAGCTGTTCGCCTGGGGTCAAGAGCTTTTCGCGGATACACAAGACGCCCCGCGCACGGCCGGGCAGACTCGAGACATAGCCTCAGGCCACGCTGGCCGGTGCGCATCGCCTACTCGAAGTGGAGTATCCCTTGGAAACTTACGACGCCCTGCTGGCCTCGATCACCCCGGACTCCGGCGAAACCCGGACCATCCTTGACCCCGCCACCGGCACCTCCGTGGGCGAGGCACCTGTCCACACCCTTGACGACCTCGAAAAAGCGGTCGCCGCCGCGCAGGCGGCACAGCCGGCCTGGGCGGCCCTGGGCCACGACGCCCGGTCCGCCGCGCTGCTCAAAGCAGCCGACGCCGTCGAACGCTCCGCAGAAGAACTCGCCCGGCTGCTCTCCCGCGAGCAGGGCAAACCCCTCAACGGACCCAACGCCCGCTTTGAAGTCGGCGCCTGCGCCGCCTGGCTCCGCGCCGCCGCCACCACGCCCCTGGAACCGGAAACCGTCGTGGACGACGGCGAAACCTACGCCGAACTGCATTACCGCCCCATCGGCGTCGTCGGCGCTATCGGCCCCTGGAACTGGCCCATGATGATCACCATCTGGCAGATCGCCCCGGCCCTGAGGATGGGCAACGCCGTGGTGGTCAAACCCTCCAAGATGACCCCGCTCTCCGTCCTGGCCCTGGCCAAGGTCCTCAACGAAGAACTCCCCGAAGGCCTCCTCACCGTTGTCTCCGGAGACCGCAAGGTCGGCGCCCGCCTCGTCGAACACCCCGCGATCGGCAAAGTCATGTTCACCGGCTCCACCGACGCCGGCCGGGAAATCATCCGCTCCTCCGCCAAGACCGTCAAACGCCTCACCCTCGAACTCGGCGGCAACGACGCCGGCATCGTCCTGCCCGACGCCGACCCGAAAGCCATCGCCCAGGACCTCTTCTGGGGCGCCTTCATCAACACCGGCCAAACCTGCGCCGCGCTCAAGCGCCTCTACGTCCACGACGACATCTACGACGCCGTCTGCGAAGAGCTCACGGCCGTGGCGAAGGCCATGCCCATGGGCATCGGACTCGACGAAAACAACGTCCTCGGCCCGCTGCAGAACAGGGCCCAGTACGACATCGTGGCCGGCCTCGTCGAAGCAGCCCGGGAATCCGGCGCACGGATCCTGACCGGCGGCAACCCCGACCCGGACCAGCCCGGCCACTTCTATCCCGCCACCCTCGTGGCCGACATCGACAACGACAACCCGCTGGTCGCCGAGGAACAGTTCGGCCCCGCCCTGCCGATCATCCGCTACAGCACCGTGGATGAGGCGGTAACCAAGGCCAACGCGCTCGACGTCGGACTCGGCGCCTCCGTCTGGTCCTCCAACCTCCCCGAAGCCCGCACCGTCGCCGCCCGCATCCAGGCCGGCACCGTCTGGATCAACAAACACGGTGCCGTAGACCCCCGAGTCCCCTTCGGCGGCGCAAAGCAGTCCGGCTACGGCCTCGAGTTCGGCGTCGAGGGCCTCAAAGCCCTCGGCGTCCCGCAGGTCATCAACGGCTAAGGAGCCCCCGGACAGGCACAGAGGGACACACGAATACCTGAAGCCGCCGTCGCAGAACGCGACGGCGGCTTCTTGCTGTCCGGAACTGTCCGGAACTGTCCGGATAATGCGACCTTAATCACATCTGGGACAGGATTTCGGCGCGCGGCAGGCCGGATGTTTGTGCAGGTCACGAGGTGGTTCGACGGCGCTGCGGTGCCGCACGGCGCCGGATTGGCCAGTCCAGTCCCGGTTTGCAGGCCGTATAACGAGTTAGTAACGTTGCTGACTGGCCACAGGGCCTGGCCCGAAAATCGGGCACCGGACGCCCGATCGTTGGGGCCGGATGCGACGGGCAGCACGAGGCTGCTCGGGTCCCCTCGGGGGGACTGAACCAATCTTCAGGCATGCGTCAGCACCTCGATGTGTCTGCCGCGTGCGCCTGTCTACGCCCCGGAGGGGTTTTGTTGTTCAACAAGAAACTAGCCGCAGTACTTACCGTTGGCGCGCTGTCCCTGACCGGATGCAGCCTTGCCCCCACAGGGGTCGGCGCGTCGGCCCCTGACACCGCGGACAAGGGCCTGTCCGCCCAGGCTGCACCGGCCGCCACGGGCACGGCAGATGCCCCCGCACCCAAGGCCGCCACACCGGCCGCGCCGGCACCGAAGGCAACCACGAAGGCTGCCGCCGCCAAGGCAACCACCAAGCCTGCCGTGAAGCCCGAACTGTCGGCAGCAAGCGCGCCGAAGCCGGCAGTTGCCCCGGCCGCTGCACCCCAGCAGCCCGCACCCCAGCCCGCACCGGCAAAGGCACCTGTGGCCCCGCAGGCCAAGGCCGTGCCTGCTGCCAACATCGCGGCCGCGCCCACTCCCGACAGCGGCAAGCAAGCGGCGACCACGCTCGGCTGGGGCTCCGTCGTTGCCGGTGACGAGTTCTCCAACACCGGTGCTCCCGACTCCACCAAGTGGGGCGTCTACAGCGGACCGGGCCACGCCGGCAAGGGCAAACGCAGCCCCGACGCCTGGTCTGTGGCCAACGGCGTAGCCACAGTAAAGGGTGATGCGGCCGGCACCACCGGCGGCATGTCCGCAAAGTTCGCACGGCAGAAGTACGGACGCTGGGAAACCCGCATGAAGACCAATGCGCGGGACCCGAAGTACCACCCGGTGCTGATCCTCTGGCCCACCAAGCCGTCCGCCACCTGCGATGAAATCGACTATGCCGAAGGTTCCGGGAAGACCTCCAAGATCAAGTTCTTCCTGCACTACGAGTGCAGCGGCTCAAGCTTCCAGACGCAGTCCAGCTACGCCGTTGACACCACTCAGTGGCACAACTATGCGGTCGAATGGACTCCCGCCGGCATCACCGGCTACGTCGACGGCGTGAAGACCTTCAGCGACACGAACCCGGCGCACCAGCCCTCCGGCGCCATGCAGCAGACGCTGCAGCTGGACTGGTTCCCCAACGGCACTGCAACTGCCCCCTCGCAGATGCAGGTCGACTGGGTACGCGTTTACAAGTAGGCCTGCCCGGACAGTAAAGCCAGCACCGAACGTAAAAAGGATGCCGGCGCCCGTGAGGGCGCCGGCATCCTTTTGTTGTCGGGACGCTAAAGAAATACGACGTCGGCCGTCAGTGGGTCGCAGCCTGCTCCCGCGTATTTGCTTGAGTGCCTGCTTCCGTATCTGCTTCCGTATCTGCCGCCAGGGAAACTCCCTTCGTTTCCTTCACCAAGGTGACTCCGACGAATGAGACCACGCAGAGCCCCATGATGTAGAGGCCAATGGAACCTGACCAGCCGGTCTCCTTGAAGAGTGCTTCGGCGAGGAGCGGGGCGAAGGCACCGCCGAGAATGGAGCCGAGCGCATAGCCGATTCCGATTCCCGAGTAGCGGACGCTGGCAGGAAACATCTCCGCGTACATGGCGGACATCGGCCCGTAGGAGAGGCCCAGTCCGATGGTGAGGACAAAGATCGCCGCGCCGTAGGCCCAGATGTTGCGGGTGTCGATCAGCAGGAACATCGGGATCATCCAGGCGAATATGAGCGCGTAGCCGATCTGGAAGGTCCTGACCCTGCCGATCCTGTCCGAGAGGGCGCCGCCGTAGAGGGTGAATACGAGCCACCCGAAGGAGGCGAGCAGCGTGGCCAGCAGCACCGGGGATGCGTCCATCTTCAGGGTCTTCTGGGCGTAGGAGGACAGGAAGGCGATCACGAGGTATCCGGCAGCGTTGTTGCCGATGAAGATGACCGCGGCGAGGATCACCTGCAGCTTATTCGTCCGGAGCAGCTGGGTTAGCGGCGTGGCCGACTCGCGCTTGCGCTCCACCATCTCCTTAAAGACCGGGCTTTCCGACACGGCGGCCCGGATGAAGTAGCCCAGCACAATGAGGGCGACGGACAGCAGGAACGGTATCCGCCAGCCCCATTCCAGGAATTGCTCCGGGGACATGGAGAGCCGGAGCAGGAACAGCACCAGCGTCGCCAGGATCATCCCCACCGGGACGCCGATCTGCGGATAGGCGCCCCAGAATCCGCGTTTGTTTACCGGCGCATGTTCCACTGCCATCAGGGCGGCGCCACCCCATTCACCACCTGCGGAGAAACCCTGCAGGATACGCAGGACCATAAGCAGGATCGGCGCCCAGATTCCGATCTGGGCGTAGGTGGGCAGCAACCCGATCAGGGCCGTTGACGCCCCCATCATCACCAGGGTGAAAACGAGCATGGCCTTCCGGCCGACCCGGTCGCCCAAGCGCCCGGCGATCACCGCGCCCAAGGGCCGGAAGAAGAAGCTGACACCGATGGTGGCCCAGGAGACGAGCTGGGCAAGTCCGGGGCTGTCGGTGTCCAGCGGTTTGAAGTAGAGGTTGGCGAAGACGATTCCCGCGGCTTGCGCGAAGATGAAGAAGTCGTACCACTCAATCGTGGTGCCGACCATGGTGCCGGCAACGACGCGGCGGTCATCCTGGCTCATGCGCTGGCGGTGCGGGGGCGCACCTGTGGTGTGGGACTGTGTCATTAAAACTCCTTTGTTTTAGCGCTGCCGCTTAGGCGGTCCGCAGCCGGTCCGGGAGGAGGGGCGCAAAGAATGCGGCGAGCTCGGCCGTCGCCGTCAGGGGCAGCACGTTCGCGACGTACTGGTCCGGGCGCACGACGACGACGGCACCGCCGCGGTCGATGCCCCGCAGTTCGAAGATGTCCGCCGCCGGATCGGTGCCGTAGACGTTCTCCAGGTAGGTGAGCTTGAACGGGCCGACTTCCGGTTTGAACACTGCCGGGACTGTGCCGATGTCGATGCCCGTGTGGTCCTGCTGGTAAATGACCTTCACGTCGAACCAGGCGTCGCGGTCGGCGGCCGACGGCGTGGCGGCCAGCGGCGAATCCGGCGCGTTCGCCAGCCACTCGGCGAAGTCAGTGGTCGGCGATGGGGCGCTATTCTGTCCCACGGCGGGCGCTGCCGCGTCCGCGAACACGTAGATACGCCACCGGCCGTCCGCCTTCGCCTGGTGCCCCAGGTGCAGAGGATTGGTGTCGCAGACCCGCACGACGGGCGCGGACTTGAAGCGCTTGCCGATGGTGAACCCGGTGGCCAGGTCCTGATGCGCCGGCTCGCCGATGAGCATGGACGTGGCGTACTGGGTCATGAAGCCTGCCGGGAATTCGGCCGTGCTGACGTAGAAGTCCTCGAGTTCCGAGGGGCTGTCGAATTCCTCGGGCTTCTTCGCCATGAGCGTGGACCACTCCTTGTCGAAGTCGATGAGGTTCTTCGCGACGACCTGGCGCTCGGCCGAGTAGGTGGAGAGCAGGCTCTCCGGGCTGCGGCCCTCGAGCACGTGGCCAAGCTTCCAGCCCAGGTTGAAGCCGTCCTGCATGGAAACGTTCATGCCCTGCCCGGCCTTGGCGCTGTGCGTGTGGCAGGCGTCGCCGGTGATAAACACGCGGGGCGTGCGCGTGCCGAGCTCGTCCGGGAGGACGTCGTCGAACCGGTCGGTGAGCCGGTGGCCCACCTCGTACACGCTGTGCCAGGCGACGTTGCGCACGTCGAGCGTGTAGGGATGGAGGATCGCGTTGGCCTTGGCAATGATCTGTTCGATGGTGGTCTTGCGGACGGCCCCGTGGTCGTCCGCGGCGACCTCACCGAGGTCGACGTACATGCGGAAGAGGTGGCCGCCTTCGCGCGGAATCAGCAGGATGCTGCCGCCCTGGCCGGACTGGATCGCGCATTTCAGGCGGATGTCCGGGAAGTCGGTGGAGGCAAGGACATCCATGACGCCCCAGGCATGGTTGGCCTGGTCGCCGGCGAGCGTGCAGCCGATGGCATCGCGCACCTTGCTCCGGGCGCCGTCCGCACCGACGACGTACTTGGCCCGGACGGTGCGTTCCCGGCCCTCGTCGGGACCCGCCGTGTGGAGCAGCGTCACGGTGACGGGGTACTCCCCCTCCCCGGTGACCTCGAGGCTGCGGAATTCAAAGCCATAGTCCGGTGACATCCGGGCGGGTGAGTTCGCCATGAACTCGGCGAAGTAATCCAGCACGCGGGCCTGGTTGACGATGAGGTGCGGGAACTCGCTGATGCCGGCGGGGTCGTCGACGGCGCGGGCGGCGCGGACGATGCGGGAGTGGTCCGCAGGGTCCGGCTTCCAGAATGCCATCTCGGTGATGCGGTAGGCCTCCGCGATGATCCGCTCGGCGAAGCCGAAGGCCTGGAACGTCTCGACACTCCGGGCCTGGATGCCGTCGGCCTGGCCGATGGCGAGCCGTCCGGGGCGGCGCTCCACGATCCGGGTGGTGACGCCGGGGAACTGGGACAGCTGCGCTGCCGTCAGCATGCCGGCCGGCCCGGTGCCCACAATGAGGACATCCACTTCGTCGGGAAGCTGCGCGGGCCGGTCGATGCCGACGCCGGCGGCCGGCTGGACTCGCGGGTCACCGGATACGTAACCGTGGTGGTGGAACTGCACGGGCTTTCCTCACTTCGCTGTGTGGCTTTTGTCGCCTGAATGGTGATCGATATTAGAACTTTGAGTTCGATAATAGAAATCTGGGATGTGAATCACAACTGTACGGCAGATGTGACCGGGGCGACAAGTGCCGGTTCCGCGCCCGCGCCTTGGGCCTAATCAAGGTGTTGACGGATCCGCGATCCGGGTCCATAGTATTTCGTATACGATTTCGTACTCGATGAGGAGTAACTCTTGGAACAGGTCACCGACCACCTCCTGGCCGCGGCCCGCAAGGTCATCGCGGTGCACATCAACTACCCCAGCCGGGCGGCCCAGCGCGGCCGGACGCCGGAGCAGCCCTCCTACTTCCTGAAGCCGTCGTCATCCTTGGCGCTCGGTTCGGCAGAGGCCCCGTCAACCGTGGAGCGCCCGGCCGGCTGCGAACTGCTCGGCTACGAAGGCGAGATCGCCCTGATCATCGGCAAGCCTGCCCGGCGCGTCGGCCTCGAGGACGCCTGGAGCCACGTCGAATGGGTTACGGCCAGCAACGACCTCGGCGTTTACGACCTCCGTTACGCGGACAAGGGCTCCAATCTCCGGTCCAAGGGCGGCGACGGCTTCACCCCCGTCGGCCCCGGACTGATCCCGGCCGACACGGTGGACCCCGCAACGCTTCGCATCCGCACCTGGCACAACGGCGAAGTGGTCCAGGACGACACCACCGAAGACCTGCTGTTCCCGTTCGCCCGGCTCGTCGCCGACCTGTCCCAGCTGCTCACCCTCGAAGAAGGCGACATCATCCTGACCGGCACACCGGCCGGCGCCTCCGTCGCCAAGCCCGGCGACGTCGTCGAGGTTGAGGTCACCGCCGGTGACTTCAGCACCGGACGCCTCGCCACCAGGGTGACGGAAGGTACGACGCCGTTCGCGGACTTTGGTGCCCGGCCAAGGACTGATGACACACAGCGGGAAGAGGCGTACGGGTCGCGCGAAGCGGCGGGGCTCGCCGCCGTGGAGGCCGCCGCCGTCGGGCCCGTCCTGACCCGCGAGCTGAAGGCGAAGCTGGAAAGTGTCTGCACCGCCACCCTGTCCTCCCAGCTGCGCAAGCGCGGACTGAACAACGTCAGCATCGACGGCCTCAGCTCCACCCGGCCGGAGAAGCGGGTCGTGGGCCTGGCCCGGACGCTGCGCTACGTGCCTAACCGCGAGGACCTCTTCAAGGCCCACGGCGGCGGTTTCAACGCCCAGAAGAGGGCCATCGATTCCGTCAACGAGGGCGAGATCCTGGTGATGGAGGCCCGCGGCGAAAAGGGCACCGGCACCATCGGCGACATCCTGGCCCTGCGTGCCCAGGTCCGCGGCGCCGCAGCCATCATCACCGACGGCGGGGTCCGCGACTTCGCGGCCGTGGCCGCCATGGACATGCCCACCTACTACTCCAACCCACACCCCGCGGTGTTGGGGCGCCGGCACATCCCGTGGGACACGGACATCACCATCGCCTGCGGCGGCACCACCGTCCAGCCGGGGGACATCATCGTGGCGGACTCGGACGGCATCCTGGTGATCCCGCCGGCACTGGCCGAGGAACTTGCCGAGGATTCGATCGCCCAGGAACGCGAGGAAGTCTTCATCGCCGAAATGGTGCAGCAAGGCCACAGCGTGGACGGGCTCTATCCGCTGAACGCTGAATGGCGGGCCAGGTATGAGGAATGGGAAGCAGGCAAGGCCAATGACTGAGACCGCCACAGCCGCGGGTACCGGCACCGGCAGCAAATCCGAGCAGGCCTACACAGCCGTAAAGGGCCGGATCGTCGACGGGACGTACTCCCCCGGCTACCGGCTGGTGCTGGCCAAGATCGCCGAGGACCTGGGCGTCAGCGTGGTCCCGGTCCGCGAAGCAATCCGCAGGCTCGAGGCAGAGGGCCTGGTGAAGTTCGAGCGGAACGTCGGCGCCACGGTGTCCGGCATCGACCCCACAGAGTACCTGTACACGATGCAGACCCTGAGCATCGTCGAGGGCGCAGCCACCGCGCTGTCCGCACCGCTGATCGGCGAAGCGGACATCGCCCGCGCCCGTGCGGTGAACGAGGACATGCGCGAGTGCCTGCAGCACTTCGATCCTGTCCGCTTCACCCGGCTGAACCAGGACTTCCACAGCGTCCTGTTCGAGCACTGCCCCAACCCGCACATCCTGGACCTGGTCCACCGGGGCTGGAACCGGCTGGCGTCCCTGCGCTCTTCCACGTTCCGCTTCGTCCCCGGCCGGGCGCACCAATCCGTGGACGAACACGAAGCCCTCCTCAGGCTCATTGAAACCGGAGCCGACGCCGACACCATCGAAAAGGCAGCACGGCTCCACCGCAGCGCCACCCTCGACGCCTACCTGGCCGCCGCAACCGACCACCAGACCCCACAGCACTAAGGAAGAAAACGATGACGTTCACTGCCGAAGCAACCAAGACGCACTACATCCCCGAGAACCTGCCCTCCCACATCCAGCACTACATCAACGGCGAATTCGTCGACTCCGTGGGCGGCAAGACGTTCGACGTCCTGGACCCGGTCTCCAACACCAACTACGCCACCGCGGCCGCCGGGCAGAAAGAGGACATCGACCTCGCCGTCGCCGCCGCCCGCGAAGCGTTCACTAACGGCCCGTGGCCGAAGATGAAGCCGCGCGAACGCGCCCGCATCCTGAACAAAATCGCGGACGCCGTCGAAGCCCAGGAAGAGCGCCTCGCCGAACTGGAAACCTTCGACACCGGCCTGCCGATCACCCAGGCGAAGGGCCAGGCCCTGCGCGCGGCGGAGAACTTCCGCTTCTTCGCGGACCTGATCGTGGCGCAGTTCGACGACGCCATGAAAGTCCCTGGCTCCCAGATCAACTACGTGAACCGCAAGCCGATCGGCGTCGCCGGGCTCATCACCCCATGGAATACCCCGTTCATGCTGGAGTCCTGGAAGCTCGCTCCGGCCCTGGCCACCGGCAACACCGTAGTCCTCAAGCCCGCCGAATTCACCCCGCTCTCCGCCTCGCTGTGGGCGCAGATCTTCAAGGACGCCGGCCTGCCCGACGGCGTGTTCAACCTGGTCAACGGCCTGGGTGAGGAGGCAGGCGACGCCCTGGTCAAGCATCCGGACGTCCCGCTGATTTCCTTCACCGGCGAGACCACCACCGGCCAGACGATCTTCCGCAACGCCGCCGCCAACCTCAAGGGCCTGTCCATGGAGCTCGGCGGCAAGTCGCCGTGCGTCGTGTTCGCGGACGCCGACCTCGACGCCGCGATCGACTCCGCCCTGTTCGGCGTCTTCTCGCTCAACGGCGAGCGCTGCACAGCCGGCTCCCGGATCCTCGTCGAACGCGCCATCTACGACGAATTCTGTGAGAAGTACGCGGCCCGCGCGAAGAACATCGTGGTCGGTGATCCGCACGACCCCAAGACTCAGGTCGGCGCCCTGGTCCACCCGGAGCACTACGAAAAGGTGGCCTCCTACGTGGAGATCGGCAAGTCCGAGGGCCGGCTGCTGGCCGGCGGCGGCCGGCCGGAGCACCTCCCGGAGGGCAACTACATCGCCCCCACCGTCTTCGCCGACGTCGCGCCCGACGCCCGGATCTTCCAGGAGGAGATCTTCGGCCCGGTCGTCGCGATCACCCCGTTCGAGACCGACGACGAAGCCCTCGCCTTGGCGAACAACACCAAGTATGGCCTGGCGGCCTACATCTGGACCCAGAACCTGACCCGGGCCCACAACTTCTCGCAGAACGTCGAGGCCGGCATGGTGTGGCTGAACAGCCACAACGTCCGCGACCTCCGCACCCCGTTCGGCGGCGTCAAGGCCTCAGGCCTGGGCCACGAAGGCGGCTACCGCTCCATCGATTTCTACACCGACCAGCAGGCCGTGCACATCACGCTCGGCTCCGTCCACACCCCCAAATTCGGCGCCTAGGCTTCCAGGCCAGCGCCAGCCCGAACCCCTTTCAACGAAGAGAGAACATCATGACTAACTTTGTACCCACCCCCTCCGTCCCGGCCCCGGACATCGTCCGCTGCGCCTACCTCGAACTGGTGGTCACTGACCTGGCCAAGTCCCGCGCGTTCTACGTGGACCTGCTGGGCCTGCACGTCACCGAGGAAGACGAGAACGCGATCTACCTCCGCTCCTTCGAGGAGTTCATCCACCACAACCTGGTGCTCCGCAAGGGACCCGTGGCCGCAGCCGCGGCCTTCGCCTACCGCGTGAAGTCACCCGCCGAAGTGGATGCTGCCGAGGCCTACTACAAGGAACTGGGCTGCCGGACTGAGCGCCGCAAGGAAGGCTTCACCAAGGGCGTCGGCGACTCCGTCCGCGTCGAGGACCCGCTGGGCTTCCCCTACGAGTTCTTCTACGACGTGGAGCACGTGGAGCGCCTCACCCAGCGTTACGACCTTTACTCGGCCGGTGAACTGGTCCGGCTGGACCACTTCAACCAGGTCACCCCGGACGTCCCCCGCGGCCGCAAGTACCTCGAGGACCTCGGCTTCCGCGTCTCCGAGGACATCAAGGACTCCGACGGCGTCACGTACGCCGCGTGGATGCACCGCAAGCAGACCGTGCACGACACCGCCCTGACCGGCGGCAACGGCCCGCGCCTGCACCACATCGCGTTCTCCACGCACGAGAAGCACAACATCATCCAGATCTGCGACAAGATGGGTGCCCTGCGCATCTCGGACCGGATCGAGCGCGGCCCCGGCCGGCACGGCGTGTCCAACGCCTTCTACCTCTACATCCTGGACCCGGACGGCCACCGCGTGGAGATCTACACCCAGGACTACTACACGGGCGACCCGGACAACCCCACCGTCACCTGGGACGTGCACGACAACCAGCGCCGCGACTGGTGGGGCAACCCGGTGGTCCCGTCCTGGTACACGGAGGCCTCACTCGTCCTCGACCTCGACGGCAACCCGCAGCCCGTCATCGAGCGCACCGACGCATCCGAGATGGCCGTGACGGTGGGCGCCGATGGATTCTCCTACACCCGCAAGGAAGAGGACGGCTCCGCCAAAGAGACCGGCTTCAAGCTCGGGGCACAGGTCTAAACCATGCTGGACGCGAAGACGATTGAGGCCATTGCCGATGAGCTGGTGGAGGCCGGCCGCAGCCGCACTCCCGTCCCCCGTCTGACTGCCCGCTACCCGGACATGACGGTGGAGGACTCCTATGCGGTGCAGCAGTTGTGGCGGCGCCGCAACGAGGACGCCGGCCGGACCCTGGTGGGGCGCAAGATCGGCCTCACGTCGAAGGCCATGCAGGCAGCCACCGGCATCACGGAACCGGACTACGGCGCCATCTTCGATGACATGGTCCTCGAAACCGGCTGCTCGGTGGAATGGGACCAGTACACCCACCCGCGGGTGGAGGTGGAGCTCGCGTTCGTCCTCAAGGACAGCCTCAAGGGCCCCGGCTGCACCATCTTCGACGTCCTGAACGCCACCGACTATGTGGTTCCGGCGCTCGAGATCCTGGATTCGAGGATCGAGATGGAGGGCCGGACCATCGTGGACACCATCTCCGACAACGCGGCCATGGGCGCCATGGTGGTGGGCGGCCGCCCGGTGAAGCCGGACGCCGTTGACCTCCGCTGGGTCTCCGCCATCCTCTACAAGAACCAGACCGTGGAGGAAACCGGAGTCGCCGCAGGCGTCCTGGACCACCCCGCCAACGGCGTGCACTGGCTGGCCAACAAGATCGCCGCGCACGGGGACAGCATGAAAGCCGGCGACATCATCCTGGCCGGCTCCTTCACCCGGCCCCTCTGGGTGTACAAGGGCGACACCGTGCACGCCGACTACGGACCGCTGGGAGCCGTGACATGCCGCTTCGTCTAGAACCTGACGCCACCTTCCGCGATGCCCTCCGCAATCAAAAAGGTAAAGCAGGCCGGCCGCTGGCCGGGATGTGGGTATGCTCCGGGAGCCCGCTCGTGGCTGAAATTTGTGCGGGGGCGGGCCTGGACTGGCTGCTGATCGACGCCGAACACAGCCCCAACGGGCTCGAATCCATCCTCGCCCAGCTGCAGGCCGTCAACGGCTACCCCGTCCACACCCTGGTCCGTCCGCCCGTTAACGACACGGTGGTGATCAAGCAGTTCCTGGACCTGGGCGTGCAGAACCTGCTAATCCCCATGGTCAACTCGGTGGCCGAGGCCGAGGCTGCAGTGGCCGCCACCCGCTACCCGCCCCACGGTGTGCGTGGGGTGGGCTCGGCCTTGGCCCGGGCCGCCCGCTGGAACCGGGTCCCGGACTACCTCGCCCGGGCTTCTGAAACGATCAGCGTCACCGTGCAGGTTGAATCGACGGCGGCCGTGGACGCGGTGGAGGACATCCTCAAGGTCGACGGCGTGGACGCCATCTTCCTGGGGCCCTCCGACCTTGCCGCCTCCATGGGCCTGCTGGGACAGCAGGAGCACTCCGAGGTACGCGCCGCCGTCGAACACTGCCTCACCGCGGCCAAGGCGGCCGGCAAACCCGCCGGCGTCAACGCCTTCCATGAGGGCACCGCACGGGCGTACGTTGCCCGCGGCGCCTCGTTTGTGCTCGTGGGCGCCGACGTGGCGATCCTCGCCCGGGCCTCGGAAGCCCTCGCGTCCACATACATCGCCAATGACCCGGTGGTTGAGCCCGGCGAAACCCCCGACAGCTACTGACCCGCCCCGGTGGTTGAGCCTGTCGAAACCGAGCACTGCCCGGTGGTTGAGCCTGTCGAAACCAGGATCTCGACAGGCTCGATCACCGGACTGCCCGGTGGTTGAGCCTGTCGAAACCCCGGACTGCCCCCCGCCACATACTTTCCTGAGGAGCCCCCCGCATGACCACGTCCCCCGTAATCTCCCCTGCCGTCACCGCTGAGCGCGAGGCCGCGCTGCTCGCGTCCGTCCCCACCGGCCTGCTCATTGGCGGGCAGTGGCGGGACGCGTCCGACGGCGGCACGTTCGACGTCCACGACCCCGCCACCGGGGAGGTGCTCGCCACGCTCGCCTCGGCCACCAGCGAGGACGCCCTCGCCGCACTGGACGCCGCCGACAGCGTCCAGGCCTCCTGGGCGCGCACCGCACCCCGGGAACGGGCAGAAATCCTGCGCCGGGCTTTCGACCTGGTCACCGAACGGGCCGAGGACTTCGCGCTGCTGATGACCCTGGAGATGGGCAAGCCCCTGGCCGAAGCCCGCGGCGAAGTCACCTACGGCGCCGAGTTCCTGCGCTGGTTCTCCGAGGAAACCGTCCGCGACTACGGCCGCTACCTCACCACCCCCGAGGGCAAGAACAAGATCCTGGTCCAGCACAAACCCGTCGGACCCTGCCTGCTCATCACCCCCTGGAACTTCCCCCTCGCCATGGCCACGCGCAAAGTCGCCCCCGCCATCGCCGCCGGCTACACCATGGTGCTCAAGCCCGCCAGACTCACCCCGCTGACGGCCCAGCTGTTCGCGCAGACCATGCTCGACGCCGGATTGCCCGCGGGCGTGCTCAACGTCGTCTCGTCCTCCAGCGCCTCCGGGATCTCCGGGCCGCTGCTGGCGGACCCGCGGCTGCGCAAGGTCTCCTTCACCGGCTCCACCCCGGTGGGCAAGCGCCTCATGGCCGACGCCGCACAGAACGTGCTGCGGACCTCCATGGAACTGGGCGGGAACGCACCCTTCATCGTCTTCGAGGACGCCGATCTGGATGCCGCCGTCGAAGGCGCGATGGCCGCCAAGATGCGGAACATGGGCGAGGCCTGCACCGCCGCGAACCGCTTCCTGGTGCAGGAGTCCGTCGCGGCCGAGTTCACCGAAAAGTTCGCCGCCGCGATGGGCGCCCTGTCCACCGGACGCGGCACGGACCCCGGCACCCAGGTGGGCCCCCTGATCGACGCCGGCGCCCGCGACGACGTGCACGCGCTGGTGAGCGCCGCCGTCGACGCCGGGGCTACCGCCGTCACCGGCGGTTCACCGGTAGAAGGCGCCGGCTACTTCTACCACCCCACCGTGCTCGCCAACGTCCCGAACGGCGCTGAGATCCTCCGCCAGGAAATCTTCGGACCCGTCGCCCCGGTGACCACCTTCACCACCGAGGACGAGGCCATCCGACTGGCCAACGCCAGCGAGTACGGCCTGGCCTCCTACCTCTACAGCCGGGACTTCAACCGGCTCCTGCGCGTGGCAGAGCAGATCGAATTCGGCATGGTGGGCTTCAACGCCGGCGTCATCTCCAACGCAGCAGCACCCTTCGGAGGCGTCAAACAGTCCGGCCTCGGCCGCGAAGGCGGCTCCGAAGGCATCGCCGAATACACCACCACCCAATACATCGGCATCGCCGACCCCTGGGCCGCCCGGAAATAGGCGACGGCACGGGCCATGACTCACGGTGCAGCGCTGGCTATTCGGTTCAACGAATGCATCAGTGCTCGAGACGTGGAGGGGCTCGCCCATCTCATGTCAGAAGACCACACGTTCGTCGATACTGCCGGCACGGCTGTCACCGGACGGAAAGCATGCCTGGATGCCTGGCGCGGTTTCTTCGACGCTTTCCCGGAATACCGGAACGTCTTCGAAGTCGTTACGACGAAGGGTCATGTGGTCGCTATCGCCGGGCAATCCCTGTGTCCCGGTCATCCCGAACTGGAGGGGCCTGCACTTTGGACAGCTGTCATCCAGGGCGACCAGCTGTCCGAATGGCGCGTCAATGAAGACAGCCCGGAAGTACGTCGCCGTCTGGGCCTGAAAGGCGACTGACGATCGGCCAACTGCGCCAAGCCGCAGAAGAACTAGCCATGGCTCTGGCCTAACTGCGAGTCTGTTGACCACGGTGGTCCGGTGGCAAGGCAGCCGGTCCGCCAGCTCCGACCCGGTCTGCGCCCTGACTGCGTACCTTCGACGTCCCTGTCGGCGGGAGTGCCCGCGCCGCCGCGGCCCCTTGGAAAATCCTCGGCTGCACCGGGCAATAGACTGAAGCCATGGCCCAGACAGGACTCTCCGCAAGCAGACGGTTCCTGCGCGGAAGGATCCGCACAGGCATAGTGCGGAGCCGCAATTCATTGATCCCGGCCATCCAGATGACGGTCTGTGCGGTGGGCGCCTACGCGTTCGCGGAGTACGTCCTGGGGCACTCCGGTCCCCTGTTCGCCGCGACCTCATCCCTGATTGCACTGGGGTTCTCGCGTGATCCGCGGCTGCGGCGCGTGATCGAAGTGGGGCTCGGCTGCACCATCGGCATTGCCGTTGGTGACCTGCTGCTCCACTGGCTGGGCGCCGGAATCTGGCAGGCCGCCGTCGTGCTTCTGTTTTCCATCCTGCTGGCCCGGTTCCTGGACAGCGGCACCATCTTCACCACACAGCTGGGGCTGCAGTCACTCCTCGTGGTGCTGCTGCCGGCACCGCCCGGCGGTCCGTTCACCCGCAGCATCGATGCGGTGGTCGGCGGGATTTTCGCCCTGCTGGTCACCATCCTGATGCCCAAGGACCCGCGGCGGGAACCGCGCAAGGACGTCCGGAATCTGCTCCACGAACTGGCCGAAGTGCTCCGCGAATGCGCCTCGGCGCTGGTGGAGAGCGATTCCACGCAGGCATGGCATGCGCTTGTCCGCGGCCGGAACTGCCAGCCACTCGTGGACGCGATGCGGCAGTCGCTGCGGGCATCCGGCGAGGTGGCCACGCTGGCGCCGGCCTACCGCAGGCACCGCGACGAGCTGGACAGGCTGGAGCAGTCGCTGGACTTCATCGACCTCGCACTGCGCAACAGCCGGGTCTTCGCGCGCCGGCTGACCAGTGCCATCAACCATGCGGCGCTCTCCGATGAAGCCATCGACAACATCGCCGAGGTCCTGCAGGAGACGGCGGCCGCCATCGATGAGCTCTCGCTCGGGCTGGCAGAAGTCCACGACGGCGTCCGCCGCACCCACCTGCGCACGGCCCGGGCGGACCTGAGCGTGATCGCCGCCCGGCTGCATCCGCGGCTGCTGAAGGTGGAGCGGTTGGAGGGAGAAACCGTGGTGATGCTGTTCCGGCCGCTGATGGTGGACCTGCTGGAAGCCACCGGCATCGATTCCCGCGAAGCCCGCGACATCCTTCCGCCGCTGTAGCCTCCCACCGGTTGAGCACGTCGAAACCGGGGAACGCGAATGTCATACCCGGCGGATAGTGTGGAGCAATGGCTACAAAGACGTCCCGGGCCGCCAAGGCGCCGGGCTATAAGTGTGCGGAATGCGGCTGGACCACGGTCAAATGGGTGGGGCGCTGCGGCGAGTGCCAGGCATGGGGCACCGTTGAGGAAACCGGCACCGCTGTAGCACGTACGACGGCGGCCACTTCAGTTCTGGAGCCCGCCCGCCCCATCGCCGAGGTGGACGCCACCACGGCGGCTTTCCTTCCCACGGGTGTGGACGAGCTGGACCGCGTCCTGGGCGGCGGGGTGGTGCCCGGCGCCGTCATCCTGCTGGCAGGGGAACCCGGCGTCGGAAAGTCCACCCTGCTGCTGGACGTTGCCGCGAAATTCGCCCGCACGGGCCAGAGCGTCCTGTACGTCACCGGGGAGGAATCCGCCGCCCAGGTCAAGCTGCGCGCCGAGCGCATCGACGCCATCGCAGACACCCTCTACCTGTCCGCCGAGACGGACCTCGGCCAGGCCCTGGGCCAGGTGGAGAAGGTGGAGCCGAAGCTTCTCGTGGTGGACTCGGTCCAGACGCTGAGCAGCGCGGACGTGGAGGGGAGCTCCGGCGGCGTGTCCCAGGTGCGCGAAGTGGCAGCCTCCATCATCGCCGCCGCCAAGCGCCGCAACATGACCACGCTGCTGGTGGGACACGTGACCAAGGACGGCTCCATTGCCGGCCCGCGGCTGCTCGAGCACCTCGTGGATGTGGTGTGCCAGTTCGAAGGCGAGCGCCATTCCCGGCTCAGGCTGCTCCGGGCGGTGAAGAACCGGTACGGGCCCACTGACGACGTGGGCTGCTTCGACCTCAACGAGGACGGCATCGTGGGCCTGGCCGACCCGAGCGGGCTCTTCGTCACCCGCACCAAGGACCCTGTGTCCGGCACCTGCATCACCGTCACCATGGAGGGCCGGCGGCCGCTGCTCGCCGAGGTGCAGTCCCTGCTGGCCGAAAGCCCCAATTCGCAGCCACGGCGGGCAACCAGCGGCTTGGACAGCTCCCGCGTGGCCATGCTGCTGGCAGTGCTGCAGCAGCGCGCCGGCTGCCTGCTGCACAAGGACGACTCCTACGTGGCCACCGTGGGAGGTGTGAAGCTGAGCGAGCCTGCGACGGACTTGGCGGTTGCCCTTGCCGTCGCGTCCGCCAAGGCCAAGAAGCCGCTGCCGCAGCGGCTGATCGCCTTTGGTGAAGTGGGGCTGGCCGGCGAAGTGCGGCCTGTTCCGGGCATTAACCAGCGCATCCAGGAGGCGCACCGGCTGGGCTTCACGCACGCCGTGGTTCCGTCCAGCCACAACGGCCCGGGCCCCATTCCGCCGGGATTCTCGGTGCGGGAGGTCGGTCACCTTGCCGAGGCGCTGAGCCTGCTGATCAGCTAGTAATTACCAGCGCCACGCTGTGCCCGCCGAAACCGAAGGCGTTGACCATCCCCGCCGCCGCCGTGCTGCCGTGCACGGTCCTGGTGAGAACGTTGAGGTCCACTTCCGGGTCGAGGCCGCCGATGTTGCGGGTTCCGGGCAGGTCACCGGTCCTGAGGGCCCGCAGCGTGGCGATGGCGCCGAGCGCCCCGGCCCCGCCGAGCAGGTGGCCGGTGAGTGACTTGGTGGACGTCACCGGCACGGTGTTGCCGATCACGGCCTTGATGGCCTGCGCTTCCAGTCGGTCGCCCACCGGAGTGGAGGTCGCGTGGGCATGAACGAAGCCGATGTCCGCGCCGCTCAGGCCGGCCGAGGCGAGCGCCTTCTCCATGACGCGGCGCTGCATGTCCGGGTCCGCGGCCACGATGTCGCTGGCGTCCGAGGTCACGGCGCCCCCCGCTATCGCGCCGAGGACCTCCGCCCCGCGGGCCCGCGCGTGTTCCTCGCTTTCGAGCACCAGGATTGCGGCACCCTCCGCGATGACGAAGCCGTCGCGTTCCCGGTCGAAGGGACGGGAGGCCCCCTGCGGATCGTCGTTGCGCGTCGATAGTGCGCGGATCTGCGCGAATCCGCTGATGATGAGGTCGTTCACGCACGCATCAACGCCGCCGGCGATGACGACGTCGGCCGCTCCGGACCGGATCATTTCGGCACCTTGGGCAATGGCTTCCGCGCCGGACGCGCAGGCGCTGACGGGGGTGCGTGCCCCGCCGCGGGCGCCCAGGTCGATGGAAACCCAGGCCGACGGGCCGTTGACCATGATGCGGGTCAGCGTGTGCGGGGAAACCTTGCGCGGGCCGCTGTTGTCCAGTTCCCGGGTCTGGGCAAGCGTGGTGTCCAGTCCCCCGTAGCCGGAGCCGATGACGACGGCGAGCCGGTCGGGGTCGACGTCGGGGGTTCCGGCCTGCACCCAGGCCTCGCGGGCGGCAACGAGCGCGAGTTGCCCGCAGCGGTCCATCCGCTTGAACTCGCGGGTGGTCAGCAGCGCAGCCAGGTCAGCCGTGACCCGGCCCGCGATCCGCACCGGAAGCTGCTGCGCCCAGTCCTCGTCGAGCACGGAGATGCCCGACGTCCCGGCCAGCATGGCATTCCACGTTGCGGCAGCGGTGGAACCGAGCGGGTTCAGCGTGCCCGTTCCGGTAACGACCGCTTTGGGATAAACCGCCCGGGGAACTGCAGACATGACACACCTTGCTTCCTGGAACTGGAGCTGAAGTCCCGTGGGTATTCGGATCAGAACGGCATGCGGATTGCGGGCCGCTACTTGGCGGGGTTGTGCGTCCCGATCGGCACGAGCGTGAGGTCAGGGTGGTTCTTCTCAATGCGGCGCAGCGCCCACACGTCGTTGAAAAGAGCGAGGTACTCGCCGTCGGACCGCAACAGCACCTCGGCGCCGATCACGTTGGCCAGCGCCGGCATGGCGTCCGCCGTCGAAATCCTGGCCATGGAATACGGCAGGCGCTCGAGGCGCATCGGCGCGCTGAAGTCGTGCGCCATGCGATCCTCCACCACCTCGAACTGCATGGGGCCGACGGCGGCAAGCACCGGCGCCTGGTCCCCGCGGACGTCGGAGCGGAGCACCTGGATAACGCCCTCGTGCTCGAGCTGCTCGATGCCGCGGCGGAACTGCTTGAAGCGGCTGGGGTCCTTGGACCTTGCCACCTGGAAGTGCTCCGGCGCAAACAGCGGAATGGCAGGGAACTCCACAGGCTCCTCAAGGAAGAGGCTGTCCCCCACGCGCAGCGAGGAGGCGTTGACCAGGCCCACTACGTCGCCCGGGAAGGCCTCGTCGATGACCTCGCGTTCGCGTCCGAACACCTGCTGGGCGTACTTGGTGGCGAAGGACTTGCCGGTGCGCGTCTGCGTGACCACCATGCCGCGCTCGAAAACCCCCGAGCAGACGCGGATGAAGGCCACGTGGTCCCGGTGGGCCTTGTTCATGCCCGCCTGGACCTTGAAAACGAACCCTGCGAAGGGCGATTCCACCGGACGCGGCTGGCCGTCCACGTCCGGACGCGGCGCAGCGGGCGGGGCGAAGTCCACGAGGGCGTCCAGGATCTCCTTGACGCCGAAGTTCAGCGCGGCGGAGCTGAACAGGATGGGCGTGGCCTT
This sequence comes from Arthrobacter sp. Soil_N43, assembly GCF_057655195.1. Taxonomy (NCBI): domain Bacteria; kingdom Bacillati; phylum Actinomycetota; class Actinomycetes; order Micrococcales; family Micrococcaceae; genus Arthrobacter; species Arthrobacter sp. Soil_N43. The sequence continues at coordinate 94,955 of NZ_JBDGML010000118.1, read as the reverse complement.
GCCGGCGTGGAAACTCTCCACGTTGAATTCAAGGTTGGATTCAATGACGAGTCCGGCTTCGTCGACAGCGTTGGACCAGTCATCGCCCTGGCTCTCGGCCGCTTCCTCCGGGGTGAAGTACTCGGTCAGCGCGATGTTGGCGCCGGCGTTGTTCCGCTGGAAACGCGCGAACCGGTCGTTGCGCAGGTCCCACACCCCGCGGAAGTCCCCGGAGATACCGACGGCCCAGGTCAGCGGCATGGGCTGCAGGCCGGTGCGTTCGGTGATTTCGTCCATCAGCGCCAGCGCGTCCAGGCCGGGACGGTCCCACTTGTTGATGACCGTGATGATGGGCAGGTTCCGCTGCTTGCACACCTCGAACAGCTTCATGGTCTGGGTTTCCAGGCCCTTGGCGGCATCCACCAGCATCACGGCGCAGTCGACGGCTGCCAGCACGCGGTAGGTGTCTTCGGAGAAGTCGGCGTGGCCGGGGGTGTCCAGCAGGTTGATCACAGTGTCCCGGTAGGAGAACTGGAGCGCGGCGGAGCTGATGGAGATGCCGCGGTCCTTCTCCATCTGCATCCAGTCCGAGACCGTTTCCTTGCGGTTGGATTTGCCGCTGGACGCGCCGGCGGTCCCGATCACCTTGGCATGCAGCGCCAGGGCTTCGGTCAGCGTGGACTTGCCGGCGTCCGGGTGGGAGATGACAGCGAAGGTCCGGCGCCGGGACGCCTGCTTGTGAATCTCGTGGACCCGGGCGGGGCTGAGGACTTCTTGGGACACGGTGCTACTTTCGCTGGGATCCGCGGAGGACCCTGGGTGTGGAAATGGAAAACTTTGGACCGGATTCCTGGAAACAGGGTTCTGGAGTCTGGAAGGCGGGCGGCAGCAGGGCACGCAAGCCAAGGCTTCAAGTTTATCGCAGGGGCGGAAGCCTGACGGAAAGCGGGACAAAATGGCGACTTGCCGGCCGCCGTCGGACGCACTCCGGAAGCCCTCCCCGCGGGCCCCAAACGGGCCACTTTGAGGCTTGCCCCTGCGGTTCTTGGGGTAATGTACGTCTAGGATGGTGCATGCGGGAAACCGAGTACTTTTGATCCTGCCGGCGGACTCGTGAAAACCGGCAAACCTGCAGGCCACGCCTGCACCTTTGAAGGGAATGTCTATGGCTCGCAGCCCTGAAGAATCGCTGAAAGCGACTTTGGGGAGGGTGGCCCCGGGAACCCCGCTGCGGGACGGGCTGGAACGCATTCTCCGCGGCCGCACCGGCGCACTGATCGTCCTGGGTTCGGACCGGACCATCGACTCGATCTGTTCGGGCGGCTTCGACATCGGCATCGACTTTTCCCCCACGAGACTGCGGGAGCTGGCCAAAATGGACGGTGCCATCATCTGCGACAGGGACGCCGGCAACATCCTCCGCGCGGCCGTCCAGCTGGTGCCGGACCCGAGCATCGAAACCCAGGAATCCGGCACCCGCCACCGTACCGCCGAGCGCGTGGCCATCCAGACCGGCGTCCCGGTGATCTCGGTGAGCCAGTCCATGCAGATCATCGCGCTCTACGTGAACGGGCTGCGGCACGTGCTCGAGGGCTCCGAGAAGGTCCTGGCCCGGGCCAACCAGGCCCTTGCAACGCTTGAACGCTACCGCTCCCGGCTCGACCAGGTCACCAGCTCACTGTCTGCACTGGAAATCGAGGCCATGGTCACCGTCAGGGACGTGGCCGTCACCCTGCAGCGGCAGGAGATGGTGCGCCGCATTTCCGAGGAAATCTCCCAGTACGTGCTGGAGCTGGGCGAGGACGGCAGGCTCCTGTCCCTCCAGCTGGACGAGCTCACGGTGGGCCGGGGCCCCGGCAGCGACATCATCATCCGCGACTATGCAGGGCCCAACGCCTCTCCCGAGGACATTGACGGCGCCGTCAATGCCCTCCTCAGCCTGGGCCCGACCGAACTCATCGACCTCAGCAAGATCGCGGGCATCATCGGCTTCGCTGGCGGGGTGGAAACCCTGGACGCTGTCGTACAGCCGCGCGGCTACCGTCTGCTGTCCGGGCTCAAGGCTGTGCCCAAGGCTGTGGCGGACCGCCTCGTGGACCACTTCGGCGGGCTGCAGCACCTGATGGCCGCCACCATCGACGACCTCATGACCGTGGACGGCATCGGCGACCAGCGCGCCCGCACGGTCCGCGAAGGCCTCAGCCGCATGGCCGAAGCCAGCCTGCTAGACCGCTTCCTCTAACCCAGCTGGAAGACCGCCGGCGGGCTCACCTTGGGGCCAAGCTTGGCGATGAACACGTAGTAGCCGGCACCTACGCCGTCCGGGATCTCCCCACAGCCCTGCAGCGAGCGGTTGCGGGGCCAGGGAAAGTTCGCCGTTTCGCTCTTGCCGGGTTCGATCGTCCTGACGAGGTCGTCGCTCTCAGCCTGGCAGTCCTTCGACGAGAAGACGCGGTCAGAGCCACTGGTGACCAGGAACTCCATCTGCGACGTTCCGATGTTCACCTTGCACGGGAGCTTCCCGCCATTGGCCACCTTGAGCGTGAGCACCGGCTTCTCATCGGGACCGTAGGCGGCCTTGTTCGTGCCCGCCGTGACAGTCACGAGTTTCTGGTCGCATGTGGGTGAGGCCGACGGCGTGGCGGAAGGAGTGGCCGACGGTGAGGGCTGGCCACTCGGGCCCGGCGAGCCGTCTGCGCCGGTAGAGGACGTTTGCTCGCTGGAGGGGTTCAGCGCGCCGGACACCGTGGCAATGCCGCCGGCCGTCAGGCCCACCACGAGCAGCAGCGCTCCGCCGGCAAACTGCCGACGGCGGCGGTAGACGGCGGCGCTCGGCTTGCGGACGGCGCCCTGCGGGCGGGCCACCGCCTTCTTCCCTGGCTGCGGTTTGCCCTGCGGCGTTTTGCCTGACGGCGTTTTGCCTGACGGCGTTTTGCCCTGCGGCGGCTTGCCCTGCTGTGTCTTCACTGCTCCGTCGTCCCCATTGTGTTTGCGTTGCTGGCGCGGCCTTTCGATGCGCCGGAGGCCGGGCCCGGCTGGTGCCGGGCTCCCTGCCTGCCTGTCTTTATAGGCTAGGGAATGGCGGGGATTCCCCTGCACCACCACGCCGTGGCCAGGGGTTAACCATGTCCAATTCGTTGTCTGATTTCCCGTGACAACTGTCAGCAAGGCTTACTAAAATTGAATCCCGGTTACCACTTATCGGGGTCGAGTAGGAGAGGACCACTGATGGTAGATCATGTGTCTGGCGGTCACCTTGAACGCGTCGTACTGCCCCTGACGTTTGGAAAGCACCAGAGCCAGGGAGCGGAGTTCACGGTGCTGGCAGTGGAAATCTGGAATACCGGCGTCGTGGTGAACCTGCATTTGGCGTCAACCAACGGAACCGAACCGCAAACCCCGGACATCGTCGTCCAGGACCATTTCGGTACCGAGTACAAGCTGGACGAAGTTGCCACGGTAGGGTCCCGGCAACTGCAGTTCTTCTCGCCGTCGATCCCCGAAGGAACGCGGAGCCTGACCATCCGGTCCGTGGATCCGGACGGGGCCAGCTTCGTGGTTACCCTCGCCGTGCCGGCTCCGAACGGCCGCGGCGGCGAAACCGTCCACGGACATGTGAAACGCCTCCGCCCAAGGGTGGAAACCGGGCCGGACCTGCATCAAGAGGCCAGCTGACCGCAGCCGGCCGGCCCGGCCCGCCGGGATTTCAACTAGAGTATTGGCATCAAAACCACAACCGATGACCTAGCCGCGCCCGCGTGCGCCAGCCCGGAGCTGACCGCAATCCACCAGTCCCTGCTGGACTGGTTCGCGGACGAAGCCCGTGACCTGCCGTGGCGCCTGCCTGACTGCTCGCCGTGGGGCGTCCTCGTCAGCGAAATCATGCTCCAGCAGACCCCCGTGGTGCGTGTTCTTCCCGTCTGGGAGGAATGGCTCCGGCGCTGGCCTGAACCCGCCGATCTTGCCAGCGAACCAGCCGGGCAAGCCGTACGCGCCTGGGGCCGCCTGGGTTATCCCCGGCGCGCCCTCCGGCTCCACGCCGCAGCGGTTGCCATCGGGCAGGACCACAGCGGAAAGGTACCGGCCGACTACACCGAGCTGCTCGCTCTTCCCGGCGTGGGTAGCTACACGGCCGCCGCCGTCGCCGCCTTCGCCTTTGGCCGGCGCGAGACGGTGGTGGACACCAACATCAGGCGCGTCCACGCGCGCCTCTTTTCAGGAGCGGCGCTGCCGTCGCCGGCGCTGACGGCGGCCGAGATGCGCCTTGCTGCGCAGCTGTTGCCGGACGACGCGGGAACGTCGGTCCGGTGGAACGCTGCGGTCATGGAGCTGGGCGCCCTGGTCTGCACGGCGCGCGCGCCGAAATGTTCCGCATGCCCTGTGCGTGAAAGGTGCTCGTGGCGGGCGGCCGGCGAGCCACCGCCGTCGTATGTGCCAAAGGGGCAGGCCTGGCACGGCACGGACCGGCAGGTACGCGGAGCCGTGATGGCCGTTTTGCGGCTGGCGGATTCCCCCGTACCCGCCGAAATGTTGCAGCAGGCTCCCGCCGACCTCGGCTTCGAGCCATCCGGGACGGGGGTACCGCTCGCCGCCCTGCATAGGCTGAACTCGGCGCCGGAACAGCTCGAACGGGCGCTGGCCGGACTTCTGGAAGACGGCCTTGCAGAGCTGCACCAGGGCGGGTACCGGCTGCCGGGATAGTGGACCGAACCCGCGTTCCGCTGAGCCGGGTTTTGATCTCAAATTGGCAGTCGTTGCGGTGCCAGGGGTAACGATGTCTGCACCACTTTCCTCCTACACCTCCGCACACCATTGGGCCGGATCTACCCTGAAGTCATGGGCAGGACAAAGGTACTTTTGGCCACAATTGCGACGACTGTGCTTGTCTCCGGATGCCACGTGTTCGAGGTGGCCTGCCCGGCGATTGCCCAGGCGTCAGGGGTGTCGGTGACGGTGGCGGCCAGCTACGCGCCGGCAGTGAAGGCCCTCCACCTCAAGGCATGCCAGGACGGCGTTTGCCGGGAGGGTTACCTGGAACTGGTGCCGGGCAGCATTTCCGTGGACCAGGGCTGTGAGCCCTACGTTCCGGAGCCGGGCCTTCCGAAGCCCGGCGCTCCAGGGCAAGTCGATCCTGGGCAGGGCGTTCCCGGGTCCACAGGGCAGGGCGTACCCGAGCCGGCCGTCCCGAAGCCTGCAGTTCCAGAGACCGCCGTTCCGGAGTCCGGCGGCGGCGGACCCGACCGCGTGTGCTCGGCCACGGCATCGCCGGACGGGACCAAGCGGGGGATGCTCATGCTGGATGTCCTGACAGAGTCGCCGATGGTCGTCACGACGTCGGGAACCTCCATCGACGGAAGCCCCCTGCCCGTGCGCACGCTGCGCTTCAGTCCACGGGGCGACTACCCGTTCGGCGAGCCGTGCGGGCGGTTTGTCTCCGCTTCCGTAGTGCTGGATGAAGCCAGCCTCCGCCAGGACCGCCCTGCCGGCTAGCTTCCGCCCTGCTGCATCGTGCCGTCAGGGCTCCCCGAACCCCGTCCGGACAAGTCCCCCCACGTACTCGACGGCACGCTCCGCGTCCGGGCCGGATGCCTCGACGTGCAACACCGAGCCCTTGCCTGCACCAAGGGTCATGAGCCCTGTCATCGAGGCTCCGTCCACCCCGTTCACGGTCACCACCACATCCATTCCGGACAGGCCTCCGGCGATCTTGGCCGCCGGCCTGGCGTGCATGCCCGCGAGGTTGATGAGCTCGAAGTCACCGGTTGCGTCCGGTACCAGCTGGCCCTCGGCAGCAGCCGTGCCTGCGTGTTCATCCTTCGGGCCGCCGTGGGCAGCCTCGGCCGCGCGCCGCACATCGTGCACGGTGGCGCCGCCCTGGGCCGCTACGGCCGCCGCCACCAGGCCCTCCACCACCGGCGCGTCCGCCAGTAGGACGGTGGCGGGACCGTCAGCGAACTCCAGGGCCGATTCCGCCGTCATCACAGCCGACCCCAGATCGGTAAGCACCACCACGCCGTCGTCTCCGGATGCCTCTTCGAGCGCGGCCATCACCTTTTCCAGGCTGGTGCCGATGCGTCCGTCCGAGGTGCCGCCGGCCGGCACCATCAGTACGTCCGGCGCCATCTGGGCAGCAAGTTCCACGGCTCCCTGTGCGATCTTGTCGCTGTGGGACACCACAACGATCCGCACCGTCACGCCGCGGCCCCGGCCGCTGCCCGGAGAATGAGTGCGCTGGACGCAGCGCCGGGATCACGGTGCCCGGCGCTCCGCTCGCCGAGGTAGCTTGCGCGTCCCTTGCGGGCCACAAGCGGATCGGTAGCCACAGCGCCCGCCTCGGCAGCCTCTGCCGCCGCGATCAGCACGGACAGTGTATCCCCGCCAGCCGCCGCCGCCAGGGCCGCATCGACGGCCGGAGTCCACGCATCCACCATGGTCTTGTCACCGGACTCGGCCTTCCCCCGGGCGACGATGCCGTCGCGCGCGGCGCCCAGTGCCGCTGCCAGGGTCGGGGCATCGATGTAGGCGGCATCGCCGAGAGCCGTCGCCGCCCGCAGGAACGCGGTGCCGTAGAGGGGGCCGGCGGCGCCGCCCACCTTGGACATCAGGGCCATGGCTGTCAGCTTGAGCGCGGCACCGGGGGTGTCGGGCGGGGTTTCGGCCAGCTTGTCCAGTACAGCCTGGAAGCCGCGGTCCATGTTCTCCCCGTGGTCGGAGTCGCCGATGGCCCGGTCAAGTTCAATGAGCCACACGCGGTGCTCGGCCATTGCCTGTGCGGACAGCGTCAGCCATTTGACGGCCCATGTGACGTCGAGCCCCACGTCATACCCCCCAGCGCAGGGCAGCAGTGTGCACGGGTGCGTCCCACAGGGCAGTCAGTTCGTCGTCAAGCCGCAGCACCGAGATGGAGCAGCCCTGCATTTCGAGCGAGGTGATGTAGTCGCCCACGAGCGAACGCTCCACCGTGGCGCCCCTTTCGCCCAGGACCTGGGCTGCCCGGCGGTACACGATGTAGAGCTCGCTCAGCGGCGTGCCGCCCATGCCGTTGACGAACAGGAGCACCTTGTCCCCGGTGGCGATGCCGAGGTCCCCCAGAATAGGTTCCAGCAGGCGGTCGGTGATGGCATCCGCGGCTTCCATGGCAATCCGGTGCCGGCCGGGCTCGCCATGGATCCCGATGCCGATTTCCATTTCATTGTCCTCGAGGTCGAAACTGGGCGATCCGGCGTGCGGCACCGTGCACGCCGAGAGGGCGACGCCCATGGTCCGGACGTTCTGGTTCACCCGGTTCCCGATGGCCGCAACAGCGTCAAGGTCATCGCCACGCTCGGCAGCGGCGCCGGCAATCTTCTCGACCAGCACCGTGCCGCCCACTCCCCTGCGGCCGGCCGTATAGAGGGAGTCCTCGACGGCGACGTCGTCATTAACGAGCACCGTGCGGATCTCCACGCCTTCCGCCTGGGCCATCTCGGCTGCAGTCTCGAAGTTCAGCACGTCACCGGTGTAGTTCTTGACGATATGGACCACACCCGCGCCCGAGTTGACCGCGAGCGTGGCGGGGATGATCTGATCGGGCGTCGGCGAGGTGAACACGGCGCCGGGCACGGCGGCGTCGAGCATTCCCAGGCCGACAAAGCCTGCGTGGAGCGGTTCATGACCGCTGCCCCCGCCGGAGACCAGGCCTACTTTGCCTGCCACGGGAGCATCCCGGCGCGTCACATACTTTGGTTCCGGATGGACTGTCACGAGGTCGGCGTGGGCAAGCCCAAACCCCTCCACTGATTCGTCCACCACAGCACGCGGGTCATTGATGAGCTTTTTCACGGCCGGGCTCCTGGGGGCTCTCGGTGATTCGTCTTGGACATCCGTCAGGATGTGCTTTGACCCTACTACCGGCACCCGCCCGGCGGTAGTTCCGGCTGCAGGCGGCCGGTGAACCTCCGGGATACCGTGGGGATACCGCCGGGATACCGCCTGGATACCGCCGGGAACAGCGGAAGGGACAGCCCCCAATGACTGTCCCTTCCGTTCCTCGGATAGTTTATCCAGCAACTGTACAAAATGGAAGGCGTGCGTTGCCTCGGCGAAGATGGACTCCTGGCTAGGCCAGGACGAGCAGTCCGGTGGCGAACATCATGGCGATGCCGAGGATGACGCCTGTGGCCGTAAGCGGTGTGAGGGTGCGGCCCGCGCCGTCCTTGAGCATGGGCAAGAGTTTGACGGCGACCTGGCCGACGGCTCCGGCGCCCAGGCCGAGGAGGAACGCGGCGAGGGTGGGCTGGTAGACGGTGGCGCCGATCAGGGTTCCGAGCACAGCCGGCGCCCCGGCGATGAGGCCCAGGACTGCCAGACGGCCCATGCCGGGCCGTTCGCGGGCCAGGGGCGTGACGATGGCCAGGCCTTCGGTGGTGTTGTGGATGGCGAAGCCCACGATTAGTGACGCGCCGAGTGCGAGCGATCCGACGGCGTAGGCCGATCCGATGGCCAGCCCCTCTCCGAGGTTGTGCAGGCCGATGCCGATCGCGATCAGCAGCGCCAGCCGACCCGGAGACAGGGAAGCCTTTGGGCGGACGATGGAGGCGTCCTGGCGGCGGCGCATCCATGCGTCGGTAGCTTCCAGCACCAGGTACGAGATGAGGGCCCCCAGGATGACGACGAGCGGGCCACCGAAGGAGCTGTTGCCCGTGACGAGTTCGAACGCCTCAAGTGTGGCGTCGAAGGTCAGGAAGGCCAGCAGGCCGACGGTGAAGCCGAGCATGGCCCGGATCCAGCCGGCGGAGGAGTGCCGCACGAACGGCATCCAGAGCATTCCCATGGCCACCGGGATAACACCCACATAGATGCCGAGCAGGGCCATGAGTCCGAAGAAGGAGCTGCTGCGCTCCGGGCTGGGGGCCGCGGCGTCGATGGTGGCATTGATTTTTCCCCCGGCCGAGGTGACCAGGGCAATGTCATAGGGATCCCCGTCGACCCACTGGTAGCTGACGGTGATGGTGCTGGCCTCCATCGGTTCGAGCACGTCATCGGTCTGGGTGAAGGCTGCGTAGTAGTCCGAGACGTTCACCTGGGCAATGGCGACCGGATCGGGCCCCTGGTTGCGGACGGTGAGGACGATCTGGCCCGGGGTCAGCCGGATGTCTTCGACCGCCACGTCTTCCTTGGGCGGCACTCCCTCGCCGAGGCGCGACAGTCCGGGCCCGCTCAGGAGCGAAAACAGGCCCAGCAGGACGGCGATCAGCACCAGCGGCCCGAGACCGAGCAGCCAGCGCGGCTTCTGGCGCCGCGGCGCCGCGCCCTCTGCCTGTCCCGCCGTCGTCGGGATGTCTGTGCGGGTCATGATGAGCTCACTTCGAAGAAGCCCATCCAGCCCAGTTCGGCGAATTCTGTCTTGTGGGCGTGGAACATGTACTTGCCCGGGTACGGGAAGCGCAACTCCAGAATGCCTCGCTGGCCCTGCACCTGGGAGATGGTGTCCGTGTATTCGCTGGGCGTCAGCATCGTGCCAGTCGGGTAGTAGTGGAAGAAGTTCCCGTGGATGTGGAAGGAGTTGACCGGGTCATATTCCAGGACGTTGATCAGGTGGATCCGCACGAGCTCGTTCTGCCTGACCTGGACGGGGTAGTCCATGAAATGGAAGGGCAGGCCGTTGACGGAGTAGAACTCGTTGTCGTCCCCGCCGTCGGTGTTGTAGCCGTTCATCACCATGACCATTTCGTTGTCCGCCTTGGACCGGCCCTTTTTGGGTTCGATGATGAAGCCGCCGTAGAGGCCCTTGGCGATGTGCGGGGCCAGCGGTGACTGGTGGCAGTGGTAGAGGTGGGTGCCGAACGGGGTGGCATCGAATTCGTAGCTGAAGCTCTGCCCCGGGGCGATGGATCCGGCGCCGATTCCCGGGGTTCCGTCCATGGTTGCCCGGTGGATGCCGTGGAAGTGGATCGTGTGCGGATGCGCTCCGGCGTTGGTGAAGTGGATCCGCAGCACATCTCCCTCCCTGGCCCAGAGGGTCGGTCCGGGGATCCTGCCGTTGTAGCTCCAGCCCGGGAACGTCACTCCCGGGGCGATCTCGAACTCCCTGTCCACCGCGACGATGTCCCACTCCCGCAGCGTCCGGCCGTCAGGCAACTTGCTGGTCCTGCCGCGGTCGAAGTCGTGCAGGATGGCGGTTGGGTCAATGCCCGCCCGCTCCGGCGGGACGGAACCGCCGGCGAAGCCCGCGTGCCCGGCATGGCTGATCGATGCCTGACCCCCCGCCCCGGGATGCGAGCCGTGCCCGTGGGCGTCCTTTGCCTCTTGCGGCGTCCAGCCGACAAGTGCAGGAACTGCGGCGAATGCTGCCGCCCCGGAGAGCATGCTGCGCCGGCTCGGCAGCACGTCAACGACTGGTTTCGGCAACCCGTGCATCAGATCTCCAATGATCGAACACTCCCGTTAGGCCAGTCTAACATTCATGTTTTGTTGGTAACATCGAAGCATGACAGTCTCCGACCTGACCGCCCCTGCCCAGGACTACCTGAAGATGATCTGGTCGGCCACGGAGTGGTCGGAATCCCCCATTACCGTCGGTGCGATGGCTGAGCGGATGGGGGTGAAGCCCTCTACCGTGTCGGACGGGATCAGGCGGCTCGCCAAACAGGGGCTGGTCACCCATGCCCCGTACGGCAGCATCGAACTGACCGATGCGGGCAGGACGCACGCGGTCGAAATGGTGCGCCGGCACCGCCTTCTGGAGACGTTCCTGGTCCAGATCCTCGGATACGGCTGGGACGAAGTCCACGAGGAAGCCGAAGTCCTCGAACACGCCGTGTCTGCCACCATGATCCGGCGCATCGATGAATTGCTCGAACACCCGACACGTGATCCCCACGGAGACCCCATACCTTCCCCCGAAGGTCTCCCAAACCCTCCTGAAGGAGTCCGCCTTGCCGCGGCCGACCCGGACCGGCCGGTCACGATCACCAGGATTTCCGACGCCGATCCGGACATGCTGCGCTATTTTGCCGAACTCGGGCTAGCACCGGACACCCAGCTCACGGTCCGGGCACACCGGCCCTACGCCGACATCACCACCATTCATCTGGACGGCCGTGAAGTGGACATCGACCTCGGGTCCTCGGCCGCCGAAGCCATCTGGGTGGTCGGGAACTGAACCGCTAAAGGGTCTTGATCATCCGCGTGTTGCCGAGGGTGTTCGGCTTCACCCGGGCGAGGTCGAGGAACTCCGCCACGCCCTCGTCATGGGACCGCAGCAGTTCCGAGTACACCTGCGGATCCAGTGCCGACTGATCGGCCATCACCTCGAAGCCGTGCCGCTTGAAGAAGTCCACTTCGAACGTCAGGCAGAACACGCGCGAGACGCCGAGGGCCGCGGCTTCCGCCAGAAGGCTTTCCACCAGGGCATGGCCCACCCCCCTGCCGCGCCAGGCGTTGGAGGCCGCAAGCGTGCGGACCTCCGCCAGGTCCTCCCACATGACGTGAAGGGCGCCGCAGCCGATCACCTCGCCGTCGTCCGACTCTGCAATCCGGAACTCCTGGAGACTTTCGTAGTACGCCACCGTCTCCTTGGCCATGAGGATCCGCTCCTCGGCGAGCGGCGCCACCAGTCTCTTGATGGCGGCCACATCGCTGGTACGGGCGGGGCGGATGGTGAAGGAGTCAGTCACAGCCCCCATCTTACGGCGGCGGCTCCGGGACCCGCGGCAAGCACCGCCACCGAACCGGGACACGCAGAAGCCCCGCCGGCTCCCTTGCGGGTGCAGGCGGGGCTTCGTTGGCGCTGGAGTGCGACTGTCGGCTTGCTGCCGCTATGCGCTCGGAGCGATCTCCGGGATGCGGGGCTTGGCGTTGCCGGCGAACGTGAACTTGGCGTCGTCTCCTTCGCCGTCCACATCCACCACCACGATGTCGCCCGCGTGGATCTCGCCGAAGAGGATCTTCTCGGAGAGCTGGTCCTCGATCTCGCGCTGGATGGTGCGGCGGAGCGGCCGTGCACCCATGGCGGGATCGTAGCCGCGAGTGGCCAGCAGCACCTTGGCCGCCTTGGTCAGCTCGATGCCCATGTCCTTGTCCTTGAGGCGCTTCTCGAGGCGGCCCACGAACAGGTCCACGATCTCGATGATCTCGTCCTGCGTCAGCTGCGGGAACACCACGACGTCGTCGACACGGTTCAGGAACTCGGGGCGGAAGTGCTGCTTGAGCTCCTCCGTGACCCGGGCACGCATCCGGTTGTAGCCGGTCTGGGTGTCCGTGCCGGACTGGAAGCCGGTGGCGACGCTCTTGGAGATGTCCCGGGTACCCAGGTTGGTGGTCATGATGATCACGGTGTTCTTGAAGTCCACCACCCGGCCCTGGGAGTCGGTCAGGCGGCCGTCTTCCAGGATCTGCAGCAGCGAGTTGAAGAGGTCCGCGTGGGCCTTCTCCACTTCGTCGAACAGGACCACGGAGAACGGACGGCGGCGGACCTTCTCGGTCAGCTGCCCGCCTTCTTCGTACCCGACGTAGCCGGGAGGGGCGCCGAAGAGCCGCGATACCGTGTGCTTCTCGGAGTATTCGGACATGTCCAGCGTGATGAGGGCATCCTCTTCACCGAACAGGAATTCGGCCAGGGCCTTGGCCAGCTCGGTCTTGCCGACGCCGGTGGGGCCGGCGAAGATGAACGAACCGCCGGGGCGCTTCGGGTCCTTCAGCCCCGCACGGGTGCGGCGGATGGCCTGGGACAGCGCCTTGATGGCCTCGTCCTGGCCGACGACCCGCTTGTGCAGCTCGTCTTCCATCTTCAGCAGGCGCGAGGACTCTTCCTCGGTCAGCTTGAACACCGGGATGCCCGTGGAGTTCGCGAGGACTTCAGCAATCAGGTCCTCGTCAACTTCGGAGATGTCATCCATCCCGCCGGTCTTCCAGTGGCGTTCCTTCTCCGAGCGCTCCGTGATGAGCTTCTGCTCCTTGTCACGCAGCGCTGCGGCGCCTTCGAAGTCCTGCGCGTCAATCGCGGACTCCTTCTCCATCTTCAGCTCGGAGATCCGCTCGTCCATTTCCTTGAGCTCCGGCGGAGCGGTCATGCGGCGGATGCGGAGGCGGGCTCCGGCTTCATCGATGAGGTCGATCGCCTTGTCCGGCAGGAAGCGGTCCGAAATGTAGCGTTCGGAGAGGTTCGCTGCCGAGGCGAGGGCGCCGTCGGTAATGGTGACGCGGTGGTGCGCCTCGTAGCGGTCACGCAGGCCCTTGAGGATCTCGATTGCGTGGGCAACCGACGGCTCCTTGACCTGGATCGGCTGGAAGCGGCGCTCAAGCGCGGCGTCCTTCTCAATGTGCTTGCGGTACTCATCCAGCGTGGTGGCACCGATGGTCTGCAGTTCGCCGCGGGCCAGCATCGGCTTCAGGATCGAGGCCGCATCGATGGCGCCTTCGGCGGCACCGGCACCCACGAGCGTGTGGATCTCGTCGATGAAGAGGATGATGTCGCCGCGGGTGCGGATCTCCTTGAGGACCTTCTTCAGGCGCTCTTCGAAGTCACCGCGGTAGCGGGAGCCGGCCACGAGGGACCCGAGGTCCAGCGTGTACAGCTGCTTGTCCTTGATGGTTTCGGGGACATCGCCGCGCACGATCGCCTGGGCGAGGCCTTCGACGACGGCCGTCTTGCCGACGCCGGGCTCACCGATCAGCACGGGGTTGTTCTTGGTACGGCGGGAAAGGACCTGCATGACGCGTTCCATTTCCTGCTCGCGGCCGATGACCGGGTCCAGCTTGTTCTCGCGGGCGGCCTGCGTCAGGTTCCGGCCGAACTGGTCCAGGACCACTGAGCCTGCGGGAGTCCCCTCGGCCTGACCCTGGCCAACGCCGGCGCCGGTGGCCTCTTTGCCCTGGTACCCGGACAGCAGCTGGATCACCTGCTGGCGGACCCGGTTGAGGTCGGCGCCGAGCTTTACCAGCACCTGGGCCGCAACACCCTCACCCTCGCGGATGAGTCCCAGCAGGATGTGCTCCGTGCCGATGTAGTTGTGGCCAAGCTGCAGGGCCTCGCGCAGCGAAAGCTCCAGCACCTTCTTTGCACGCGGGGTGAAGGGGATGTGGCCCGAGGGAGCCTGCTGTCCCTGGCCAATGATCTCCTGCACCTGCTCGCGGACGCCGTCGAGCGAAATGCTCAAGGACTCAAGAGCTTTGGCGGCAACGCCCTCACCCTCGTGGATCAGACCCAAGAGGATGTGTTCGGTACCAATGTAATTGTGGTTCAGCATGCGTGCCTCTTCTTGGGCAAGCACAACTACGCGACGGGCACGGTCCGTAAATCGCTCAAACATTTCGCCACACTCCTAGCTACGACGTACTTTGATGCTACGTGGGCGAGGTGCGACTTGGGGAGCTTGTTCGCCACAGGGGAAACCGCACCGAGTTCGCAGCTTCGCAACCTGCCCGCTGGAAGCGGGCTGAAACCGCCGGTTCCGCGCGCCCGCCACATACGGTGCGACGGATTTATACCGGGCCATTCCGCCGGAAACTTTGACCGCCCGCCCCGATTCCTGCTTCTCAAGAGAATCAAGGGGTCAATGGGATTCGTGGGGGTTACGAGATCTTTTTTGCGCGGGAAGAATCCGCCCCACAAAGCGGGCCACGGAATACGGCTCCCGCGGCAAGATTGCGTGATTAAAGGGCGGCGCCCCCGGTGTAGACCGGGGGCGCCGCCCTTTAATGCTCAGAGCCACAGCAATCTAGGCATTTGCCTTTTGGTACGCTTCCTGGATTTCCGCCTGGATACGGCCGCGGCTATTAACCGTGTAGCCGTGATCCCTGGCCCATTGGCGTATCTGCGCAGAGTCCTGATTGCGTCCGCCGGTTGCCCTGGTACGGGCAGGGCGGCCGCCGGACGTCTTGCGTCCGGCGGAAACAAAGCGTTCCAGTGCCGAGCGCAGTTCTGAAGCATTGGCCGTTGACAAGTCAATTTCATAACTGACGCCATCGAGCCCAAAGCGGACGGTTTCGTCCGCCGATCCCCCATCCAGATCGTCAACGAGGACGATATTTACTTTCTGTGCCATCAAAATTCTCTCTTTTGGAAAGGGACGTGTGATCAGATAAGCAGGATGTTTCCACCTAAAGTATCTCCCCGATTAAGGCAACGCGTCAAAACACGCATTGGTTCCTTGGCGTAGCCGGAGAAGAAATGGCCGCCGCTATTTGTCAGATTCGTCCGGAGATCCCGAAGTGCCTGCCGGCGGAAATGCCTGCGGGCGGTCCTGCGGCGATTTCGGCGGCGTTCCGGGCTGCGACTTATTCTGCTGGGCGGCCTGCGCGGAGCGCGCATCAGCTTCGGCCTGCGCTTTGGCCTCGGCCTGGCGTTCGGCCTTGTCAGCATTGAAGATCGCCTTCATGGCAAACCAGAACAGCAGGCCCACCACTAGTGAGGGCAGCAGGACTGCGACATACTCCACGGTCAGTGGCCTTCTGGCTTCAGGAGCGGGAACAGGATGGTCTCCCGGATTCCGGCGCCGGTGAAGAGCATGACGAGGCGGTCAATACCGAGGCCGATGCCGCCCATGGGAGGCGCACCGTACTCAAGGGCGCGCAGGAAGTCCTCGTCCAGCTGCATGGCTTCAACGTCGCCTGCCGCCGCATGCCGTGACTGTTCGGTGAGGCGTTCGCGCTGGATGACGGGGTCGATGAGCTCGGAGAAGGCGGTGCCGCGCTCCATGCCGCCGATGATGAGGTCCCAGGCCTCGATCAGCCGGCCGTCCTCGCGGTGCGGGCGGGCCAGCGGCTGGGCCGACGGCGGGTAGTTGTAGACGAAGGTCGGGTTCAGCAGGGTGGGCTCAACGATCTCGCCGAAGAGTTCCACGGCGAGCTTCTCGGCGTCCCACTTGGGGTCCACCTTGACCTCGTGCTTTTCCGCGACTGCGCGCAGTTCCTCCAGGGTGGTGTCCGGGGTGATCTCCACTCCGACTGCCTCCGACAGGCCGGGGTACACGGCCAGCCAGGCCCAGTCGCCGTCGAGGTTGATTTCGCCGGCGTCGGTCTGCAGGGTGCGGCCGGCGCCCACGGCGTCCGCGGCGTCGAGGATGATCTCCTTGATCCGGTCCGCCATGACGAACTGGTCCGCCCAGGCCTCGTAGCACTCGAGGGTGGTGAATTCGGGGCTGTGGGTGGAGTCCACGCCCTCGTTGCGGAAAACGCGGCCCATGTCGTAGACACGGTCGATGCCGCCCACCACCGCGCGCTTGAGGTACAGCTCGGTGGCGATGCGCAAGGTCATCTTCTGGTCGAACGCGTTCATGTGCGTCTCGAACGGGCGGGCCAGGGCGCCGCCGTGGACGAGCTGGAGGATGGGGGTTTCCACCTCGACATAGCTGTGGCGGTGCAGGCTCTCGCGGATCGAGCGGGTGATGGCTGCGCGGGTGTAGACCATTTCGCGGGCCTCGTCGCGCACCATCAGGTCCACGTAACGCTGGCGGACGCGGGTTTCCTCGTTCAGCTCGGCGTGCAGCACCGGCAGCGGGCGCAGGGCCTTGGACGCCATGGACCAGGATTCGGCCATGACGGAGAGCTCTCCGCGGCGGGAGGAAATGACCTCGCCCTTGATGAAAACGTGGTCGCCGAGGTCCACCAGGGCTTTCCAGTCCGCGAGCGCTTCTTCACCGACGTTTGCCAGGCTGAGCATGGCCTGGAGGCGGGTGCCCTTGCCGTCAACGCCGCCCTCCTGGAGCGTGGCGAAACACAGCTTGCCGGTGTTGCGGACGAAGACCACGCGGCCGGTCACGCCGACGACGTCCCCGGTGGTGTCGTCGGCTTCCAGGTGTGCGTACTTTTCACGGATTTCGCTGAGCGAATGCGTCCGCTCAACACCCACCGGATACGCCTCGGTGCCGCGTTCGAGCAGCTTGGCGCGCTTTTCCATGCGGATGCGCATCTGCTCGCTGGCGTCGAGCGGCTCGGGGGCATTTTTGGGGGCGGGGGTGTTTTGGGAAGTCACAAGCATCAAGTTTACCGGGACTTCGCCTGCGCGGCTTTCCGGCTTCCGCGGCACCCGTTCCGGCTGCCGTATGCACATCAGGGGCTGGGCATAGACTCGGGCTGTGGAGACCTGGACTGTTGAAACGGACGACGGCGGCCGGCTGGAGGTGCATTCCTTCCGGCCCGGGCTGCTCACCTCCGCTGACGGCGGCCCGGCAGCGTCCCGCACCGCTCCCGGCACCGCCACGGGCTCCGGTGACGCACTCCCGGCGGAGGCTCCCGGCGTCGTAGTTATCCACGGCACCCTGGTGACCGATGCCCTGTACCGGCCGTTCGCCCGCAAACTCAGCCTCCTGCTCAGCCGACCGGTGCACTGCTACAACCGCCGCGGCCGGGCCGGATCCCCGCCGCAGCCGGACGGCTACTCGGCGGCCACCGAGGTGGGCGACCTTGCCGCCGTCATGCGGGCCACCGGGTCCGAGGATGTGGTGGCCCACAGTTACGGCGGCTTCGTGGCACTGCAGGCTGCCCGCAGCGTGCCGATCCGGCGGCTCGTGACGTACGACGCCGCCGTGTCGCTGTCCGGAAACCTGGACCACCGGTGGCGCCCGGAGCTGGAGCAGGCCGTCACCGATGGCCAACTCAACCACGCCTGGGCGCACCTGGTGCAGGGCCTCGCCACGGCGGGACCGGTGTCCTACCTGCCGCTGGGCGCCCTGCGAATGCTGAGCATCCTGTCCGCCCGGACCAACCTCGGCGCGGAGATGCGGCAGCTCCTGCCCACCGCCGTCGCAGAAATGCGGGCGGTGCTCGACGCCAACGCGGAACTCACTGACTTCACCGGGCTGACCACCCCCACGCTGATGCTCAGCGGCGGCTGGAGCCCGGGATACTTCGCCGAAACCGGCCGCCAGCTGGCCGCAGCCGTTCCCGCGATCGAGTTCGCTGTGGTGCCGGGGCAGCTGCATGAAGGTCCCATCCGTCCCGGGAAACGCCTGGCTGTCCGGATGGCACGCTTCCTGAACGGCACCGACGGCAGCATCCAGTCCCTCAGCAGGCGGCGCCGGCGCCGGTAGGCAATCGCCGCCTCGCTGGTGAGCGATATCCCCCAGCGCTTCCGGACGTGACCCGGCTGTCAGAGGACCGCCACCTCCGATAGGCTCAGAGCATGACGCGCGAGATCATCAGCACACCCGACGGCGGCACTCTCGAGTTGTTCAGCACGGGCGCTGAACTCGCCTCCGCTGGCTCCGGCGTGGTTGTGGTGACAGCATCCATGGTCACGGCAGCCGATTACACGCGCTTCGCCCAGAAGCTGAGTGCTTCACTGGGCCGGCCGGTGCACACGTTCAACCGGCGGGGCCGCGGCAGTTCGTCCGAGCAGCCCGGCGACTACACGCTGGACGTCGACATCCGCGACCTCGAAGCCGTGATGAAGCACACCGCCAGCACCGACGTCTTCGGGCACAGCTTCGGCGGTGCTGTGGCGATTCACGCGGCCCGCCACCTGCCCGTGGAGCGGCTCGCCGTCTACGATCCGGCGGTGTCCGTCAACCAGAGTGTCAAGGCCGACTGGACCACGGAATATGAGCGCGCGACGGCGGCGGGAGACGACGACCGTGCCCTCGCCGTCCTGCAGCGGGGGCTGGAGGCGGGCGGCCCCTTCTCGTCGCGGATGCCGCTGTCCATGCTGACCCTCGCCAACAAGCTCACGGCCGGCACGTCTGTGGGAAAGCAGCAGCGCGAGATGATGCGCACTGGCGTCCGCGAGATCAAGGCGATCATCGCGGCGGACATGCCTGCCGAGCCATTCCTGGAGCTGCCGCTCGAAACGCTGATCATCGTGGGCGAAAAGAGCCCGGCTTACTTCGGTGTGGCGTGCGGGCAGATCCACGACGTCCTCTCCGGCTCGAGCTACACCATCCTCCCCGGCTTCGGGCACGACGGCGTCAACCGCGCCCCGGACAGGCTGATCACCGAGCTGAGCGACTTCTTCGCCGGCTGATCCGCCCCCGCGGGAAACCACAGCGCGAACGGACACTTAAGCCCCCGTATCCGCAGGGCCTCAAGTGTCCGTTCGCGCTCAGGGGTGGGGCTTAAGTGTCCGTTCGCGCTTAGTGGTCGGGGGCGGGGGCCGCTTCGGCGCCTGCCGTCTTTCGCATCATGGCGGCGAGGACGACGGCGGCAACGGCTATCACTGTTGCCGTCAGGAACGCGGCGCTCATTCCCGCAACGAGCCCCGAGCCTGCCGCGACCACAGCGAAGATGGACACCAGCAGCGCCGTGCCCGCGGCACCCGCGACCTGCTGCAGTGTGCTCATGATGGCCGAACCGTGCGAGTACAGGTGCGGCGGCAGCGGGTTCAGTCCCGTGGTGAAGGCAGGCGTGAACAGCAGCGCAAGACCGAAACTCAGTCCGACGTGCAGGGTGACGATCCACCACACCGGTGTGCCGGCGTCGAGCATGGAAAACTGCCACAGCGCCAGAACCATCAGGGACGAACCCGTCACGGTGAGGGGAAGCGGCCCCACCTTGTCGAACAGCCGGCCGATCACCGGGCCGAGCAGGCCCATGGCGAGTCCGCCGGGCAGCAGCGCGAGGCCGGTCTCGAGGGATTTCAGGCCGCGGATTTCCTGCAGGTACAGCGGCAGGAGGATCACCGCGCCAAAGAGGGCGATCATGGCCACCACCATCAGCAGCACCGACACCGTGAACATCCGGAAGTTGAAGGCCCTCAGGTCCAGCAGCGGCGCCTCGGACTTCTGCAGCTGCAACTGGCGCAGCACGAACGCCACGAGTCCGGCGACGCCGAGGGCCAGGGCAACCAGCGCGCCCGTGCTGGGGCCGCCGCCGGCACCATGGCCTCCGCCGATCTGGCTGAGTCCGTACACCAGCCCGCCGAATGCGGGGACGGTCAGTACGACGGACAGGAAGTCGAGCTTGGCCTTCTCGGCCTCGCCAACGTTGGTCAGGTAGCGGGCACCGATCGCCAAAGCTGCCAGCGCGATCGGCAGGACGAAGACGAACATGAACCGCCACGAGAAGTGTTCCAGAATCAGGCCGGACACCGTGGGGCCCATCGCAGGCGCCACGGAGATGGCAATGCTGACGTTGCCCATGACGGCGCCGCGGCGGGCCAACGGAACAAGGGTGAGGATGGTTGTCATCAGCAGCGGCAGCATGATCGCGGTACCGCCTGCCTGGATGACCCTTGCCAGCAGGAGGATCCCGAAGCCGGGTGCCAGCGCGGCCAGCGCGGTTCCGCCGGAGAAAAGCCCCATGGCCAGCAAGAACACGGCACGGGTGGACAGCCGCTGCAGAATGAAGCCGGTGGTGGGAATCACGACGGCCATGGTGAGCATGAAGCCGGTGGACAGCCACTGCACCGTAGGGGCGTCCACCCGAAGATCCACCATGAGGCGCTGCAGGGCCACGTTCATGATGGTCTCGTTGAGGATCACCACGAAAGTGGCCACGAGCAGCGTGACGATGACCGTGACGGACTCGCGCGACATTTTGTCGCCGGAGGGAGCAGGCCTGTGGGCCTCCGGCGTCCGGACCGTCGAGGCATCCGTCTGCTGTAGGGCGGCCTGGGTTCCGGAAGGCTCCCGCCCGGGCTCACAGTAGGAATTTGACGTGACTTCGGTAGACATGGAGAGACCCTCAGAGAGTTGGAAAGGATTGCCGGCGGGCAGCGCCGCTGCAGACTCCAACAGTCTAGTGTTCCCGGACATTCCCGTGCACGGGGCGCGGGTTCCAAAGGTCGCCGGAAAGAGCGCCCGGAAGGGCGCCGAAAGTCCCCCCTAGGAGCTCAATGGGAGGTTGTCGATCAGCCGCACCGGACCGACTTTGGCTGCGACGATGGCCAGCGCCTCACCCCGGAACGGCGTCTCCCGGCAGTTCTCTGCCAGCGGTTCCAGGGTCCGGGGGTCCACCACCTCCAGATAGTCCAGCTCCACCAGGGGCTGGGACTCGATCAGGGCCCGGGCAGACTCGACCTCCAGCGGCTTGCGGGCATTGGCCCGCTCCTCGAGCAGCCGCAGCGCACGGGACAGGACCAGCGCAGCGTCGCGCTCCTCGGCCGACAGGAAGCGGTTGCGGCTGGACAGCGCCAGCCCGTCTGCTGACCGGATGGTGGGGACGCCGACGATTTCCACCGGAAAGTTCAGATCCGCGACCATCTGCCTGACCAGGGCCAGCTGCTGCGCGTCCTTTTGCCCGAAGTAGGCGCGGTAGGCGGGGAGGCCTCCCCCGGAGCCGGTGACGAATGCGTTGGCCCCGGGCAGTCCGGTGGCAGGAATCCCGAGGTGCAGCAGTTTGGCCACCACGGTGAGTGCGCCATCGAAATGCCCCGGGCGGGACGCTCCCTCCCATTTTTCACCGAGCCTGCCGGACGTGATCCGGACGGTCGGCTGCCCGTCCGGGTACATTTCCTCCAGCGAGGGGGCGAACACCAGGTCGACCCCCTGCGCCTCGAGCAGCGCCAGGTCATCCTGCAGGGTGCGCGGATAGCGGTCGAGATCCGCCGCATCGCCAAACTGCAGCGGGTTCACAAAGATGGAGGCCACCACCACGTCATTCTGTTCGACGGCGGTGCGCGCCAGCCGCGCGTGGCCCTCATGCAGGGCGCCCATGGTAGGTACGAGTCCCTGGGAGGAACCCTCCTTTTGGGTCAGGAGCAGGCGGCTCTGGGCGCGCAGGGATGCCGCGGTCGTTACGAGTCGGATTGCCATGTCAGTGTCCTCCCTTGGCCCCGGGGCCGTCTTCGTCTGGTCCGTCTTCAGCCGTTGCCATGAGGGCTTCGCGGATGTCCTCCAGCTGGTCAGGCTTCAGCAGCCCCCTGCTTTCGGCCCGCCGCGCCGTTGCCCGCGCCATCGCCAGGTACGCCGCGAGGATGTCGCCGCCGGTACCGGCGTCGTGCTCGCGAAGTGCCCGCGCATGCGCCGCGACGGTCCCCGCGTCCCCCCGGGCCACCGGGCCGGTCAGCGCCGATTCTCCGGAGGCAAGGGCATTCTCGAGCGTAGCCCTCAGCAGCGGTCCGAGCATGCGTTCGGGAGCGTCCACGCCCACTTCGCTGAGCAGCTGGGATGCCTGTGCGACGAGCGTGACCAGGTGGTTCGAGCCGTGCGCCAGGGCGGCGTGGTAAATAATCCGGTCCGCTTCGGCGATCACCACCGGCTCGGCCCCCATTTCCACCACTAATGCCTGCGCGATGGGCAGCATGGCCGCATCCGCCGTGACACCGAACGTGCAGTCCAGGAGCCGGGTCAGGTCAAGGCTCATGCCGGTGAAGGTCATGGCCGGGTGCAGGGCGAGCGGCACGGCACCGGCAGCACGGACGGGATGCAGGACGCCAACGCCGAAGCGGCCCGACGTGTGGGCCACGAGCTGCCCCGGCTGCCAGGCCCCGAGCTTCGCCAGCCCCTCCACCAGCCCGCCCAGGGCGTCGTCCGGCACGGCCAGGACAACCAGCTCCGAGCGCTCCACTATGTCCTGCACCTCCAGGACGGGAACGCCGGGGAGCAGCGTCTCAGCCCGTTCCCGGCTGGCGTCTGACACGGCGGAAACCCCGACGACGGCGTGTTCGGCCGCGCGCAGCGCAGCTCCGAGGACGGCGCCCACCTTGCCGGCCCCAATGATTCCCACGCCAAGGCGTCCGGGCTTAGCCACGTTGCGGGCCTTCCTGTTGGTGTGTTTGGTGTGTCCGTTGGTTGGGCCCGTTGAGATCGGTTTCGCTCCCCAACCGCTCCCTAACCTCGCCAGCTCGGCCAGGGATCCCGGCGGTCGTGGCCCCAGGCTCAACCACCGGCGGCTGCTCAACCACCGGCGGCTGCTCAACCAGCGGGGCCACTTGCGCCAGCCACTGCTCGCTGGTCTGGCGCCGCCGGGCGGCCCGGGCGCGGGCCGCCTGCTGGTCGAAGAGCCCACGCGCCTCGTCCACGCCGGCCTGGATCACGCGCGGGGTGACCGGGCCGGCGGTGGTGTGAAGCACAAGATCCGCAAGTCCGAACCGGCGCGCCAGCGGACCCTGGTGCAGCGCCATCGACTGCGTGCGCTGATGCGGCACCACA
Organism: Arthrobacter sp. Soil_N43; assembly: GCF_057655195.1. Taxonomy (NCBI): domain Bacteria; kingdom Bacillati; phylum Actinomycetota; class Actinomycetes; order Micrococcales; family Micrococcaceae; genus Arthrobacter; species Arthrobacter sp. Soil_N43. The sequence continues at coordinate 71,970 of NZ_JBDGML010000118.1, read as the reverse complement.
ACAAGCTGCCGCCACCAACGGCCGGACCGCATCAGCAAGGCAGTGTCCGTGGCGGCGAAGCCGTTCCGCCGCCACCCCAGCGGGGCGAGGAAACGGCCGCGGCGCGGCGTGGTCACAAAGCCTCCGTCGGAGTCCAGGCCGTTCAGCCCGCCCTGGAAAACCCCCACGGGGTCGGCGGTTCCCGGGTCCGGCAGGACCAGGGCCAGCATGTTCAGCACGTCGCCGACACCGCCGACGGGCAGCAGCGTGGTCCGCGATCCCCCCTCGCCGTTGTTCCCGACGGCCCCGTACCCGGCCACGTTGACCTGCATCCGGTACCAGTCGAAGATGCGCCACAAAGGCGGCTGCACCACCCGCAGCGCCTGGACCCTGCCCGGCGGCAGGGTCTGCGCCTGGGTGTCCAGCAGGCCGTAGCGGAGGCGGATGCCGTCCGGAGAGATGGCAGCCGTGAAGTTGTAGCCCTTATGGAACGATGCCCAGTAGGCGGCGAACAGGCCCAGCGCCGCGGGAATCAGGTAGAGGAAAAATCCCCGGTTCTCGGTGATTGCGGACAGCACCACGGACGCCACGCCGCCAAGGATGATGAAGACACTCTGCTCGCTCAGCAGCAGGGATCCGATGAGGCGCGACGGCGGGACACGCAGCACCTGGTGCTCCGGCGCCTCCGGTGCGGCTGCTTCGGCCTGCCCGGGCTCCAGCTGCACGCCCGAGGCGCGCGCCAGGATGGTGGCGCGCAGCTGCCGGGCGTCGTCCAGGCGGAGATAGGAAAGCCGCACCGCGGATTCGCCGGCGTCCGCCACCTCGAACTTCAGTTCCGCGAGCCCGAAGATCCTCGCCAGCAGCGGCTGCACAATGTCGATCGCCTGGACCCGGTCCAAGCGGGCCTGGCGCTGCTGCTTGAACAGGAAGCCCGTATTGACGCGGACGTAGCCTTCGGCCACCTGGTACCGGGTGAAGTACCACGACAGGATGAACCCGGAAACCGCCAGCAGCAGCATGACGGCACCGCCGGCGAGGAGCCACGGGGCGCGGCCGGCTATCCGGTCGTCAACGAGCGGCCCGCCCTGCAGCATCCTCTCGAACGAATCACGCCCGAAGAAGTACGCGATGGCCACGAGCGCCAGCCAGCCCCGCACGAAGGGTGACGCCGGATGTACCCGGAGCCACGCGCCGTCGGGCGTTCCTGGAGGGTGCCCGGCCGCGGTCACAGTCCGGCCAGCCTGGCTTCACCGCGCGCCGAGAGCTGTTCCCGCAGCCGCGCACCTTCCGCGGTGGGCAGCCCCGGGATCGTGGCGTTCGTCCCGGCGGACGCCGTGTGAAGCTTGACCGTGCACAGCCCCAGGCTCCGTTCGACCGGGCCCGCGCTGATGTCCACGTATTGCATCCGGCCGTACGGGACCACCATGACGCGCTGGAAGAAGATGCCACCGCGGATCAGCAGGTCGTCGTCGCGCTCGGCGTAGCCGATGGCCCGGACCTGCCGCGGGATCAGGACCAGACGCCACAGCGCGAGGACAACTATGAACGCAGGCACCGAGATGGCGAACCACAACGGCGGCCAGCGCCACCAGCCCAGCAGGACGAACGCCAGGGGCAGGCTCAGGACAGCCACCGTGATCAGGTTGCCCACGGCCCATTCCACCAGGCGGACCGTGACATATTTGGGCGAAACGCGCAGCCACACGACCCCGGGGGGATCAATCGCCGCGGTAGGCATATTCGCCTTCCCCCTTGGCCTTGCCGGGACGCGGCCGGCCCGGTAGCCCGTTCCCAGTCTCGGAGTCACCGTCTTCCGGCGGAATCTTGCAGAAGCGTTCGACGACGAGCCCCACCACGATCATGACCAGGCCGCCGCCGGCCATGCCGAGAGCGAGCCACGTGAGCTCCTGGCTGTTGCGCAGGCTCCAGATCTGCAGCAGCTCAACGAAGATCCCCGCATGCCAGCCGAGCAGCATGGCGCCCGTGTAGGCACAGGCCTGCGCAAGGACCAGGGTCCAGGCGGCCAGGATCGGGTTGAGCATTTTCTTCTTCTTGCCGTTCCGCCAGCGCAACACACGGATGCCCAACACCAGGGTGAGGACCACGATCACGCCCATCGTCACCAGGCCGGTGGGCGGCAGCACCGGGGTGGCCAGTCCGTACCGGCCACCCAGCACGGCGGCGGACCAGCCAGCAATGGCCAGAGCCAGGCCGACCACCGCGAGCAGCAGCGGGTTCAGGGGCTTCACCGCTATTCCACCGCCCCCGCCGTGGGAATTCCGTTGAAGTCGCCGAAGCCGTCAAACGGGGTGAGGCCCGCGAAATCGGCGGCCCGGGCTGCCAGCGCGCCGATCCGCTCCCCGTTCAGGATTGCGGTGGGCTCGATGAGCGACCACGGGTAGAGCACGAAGGCCCGTTCAGCCGCGCGCGGGTGCGGCAGGGTCAGCTCGGGATCTGAGCTTTGCAGGTCCCCGTAGACGATGATGTCCACGTCAAGGGTCCGCGGTCCCCAGTGCACCTCGCGGACCCGGTGGTGCTTGTTTTCGACCGCCTGGCAGTGCCTGAGGAGCTCGAGGGGTTCCAGGGAGGTTTCCACCGAAATCACCATGTTGAGGAAATCAGGCTGGCCTTCCGGTCCGCCCACCGCCTTGGTCTGCACCACCGGCGAGACCGCGAGAAGACGCACTTCGGGCCGGTCCACGAGGTCCGCAACGGCCCCGGACAGCGTGTCGTTGCGCTCCCCCAGGTTGCTGCCCAGGGCCAGGACCGCGCGTGCATAGCGGCCGTTCGTGGGGGCCGTGTTCATGTGCGCTCCCGGTAGACGGTGACGGCGACGTCGCCGAAAGGAACCTCGATGGGCGCCTGGGGCTTGTGCACAGTGATCTCCACGGCTTCGATGTTGAATTCCTTGAGCAGGCCTTCGGCCATTCTCACAGCCAGGGCTTCGATCAGGTTCAGGGGCTCACCGGTGATCCAGTCTTTGATCCGCCCTGCCACTTCCCCATAGTGGGCGGTATCCCTGACGTCGTCCGATGCCGCGGCCCGGCCGAAGTCCAGGTGAAGCACGGCGTCCACCACAAACGGCTGGCCCTCGCGGCGCTCAAAGTCGAACACCCCGTGATAGCCGGTCGCGGTGACACCCCGCAGTGAGATCCTGTCCATCGTTTTCCTGCTCAGCCTCTCCTAGTCAGCGGCCGGAATTCGGTGCGCCCAGGCGGGCGGCGACCTTGACGGCGTCCAGGCTGGGACCGACGTCGTGCACGCGCACGGCCCAGGCGCCGCGGGCGGCGGTGATCGCAGTGATGGCGGCGGTGGCGGCGTCACGCTCCTCCGGGAGCGCCGCCTTGCCGGCCACGGTCAGCAGTGTGCCCAGGAAGCGCTTGCGCGAGACCCCGACGAGGACTTTGTGGCCCATCGCCTCAAGCCGGTCAAGGTTCCTCAGGAGCTCCCAGTTCTGCTCGTCCGTCTTGGAGAAGCCGATGCCTGGGTCAATGATGATCTGCTCAGGCTGCACGCCTGCGGCATACAGCTTGTCCCGCACGCCGCTGAGTTCGGCGACAACGTCATCCGCCACATCCTGGTAGTCGGTCAGGGATGTCATGGTCTTCGCATCGCCGCGGCGGTGGGTCAGAACGTACGGAGCTTTGCTCCTGGCCACGAGTTCGGCCATGCCCGGCTCGATGGTGAGGCCGGAGACATCGTTGATGATCGCCGCTCCCGCTTCAAGGGCGGCTTCCGCCGTGGAGGCGTGGGTGGTGTCGATGCTGACCAGGGCGCCGGCCTTGGCCAGCGCAGCAACGACGGGCAGGACGCGCCGCTGCTCCTCTTCGGGGCTGACGTCCTCCGCGCCCGGGCGCGTGGACTCGCCCCCGACGTCGATGATGTCCGCTCCGGCGTAGAACATCCGGAGGCCGGCAGCAATGGCGGTGTCCGCCGTCGCGTGCTTGCCGCCGTCGCTGAACGAATCCGGGGTGACGTTCAGGATGCCCATGACGAGCGATCGGCCGGTGGGCAGGTCTTCAAATTTGGCAGCCGGCCGCGGTTTGCGCAGAACGGGCAGCGGGGATGTTGCGGGTCCGGTTCCAGGTGCTGCAGCTAGGGAATCCATAGTCTGTTGTTTACCTTCCGAGTATGAGGCTCATGGCTTCGGCACGGGTGGCCGGGTCATGAAGTTGCCCGCGGACCGCGCTTGTGACGGTCTTGGCCCCGGGCTTGCGGATGCCGCGCATGGACATGCACATGTGTTCGCATTCCACCACCACAATGGCACCGCGCGGCTTGAGGAATGTGACGAGCGCTTCGACGATCTCCGTGGTGAGCCGTTCCTGCACCTGCGGACGGCGGGCGTAGATGTCCACCAGCCGTGCCAGCTTGCTCAGGCCCGTCACCTTGCCGTCGTGCGACGGGATGTAGCCGACATGCGCCACACCGTGGAACGGCACGAGGTGGTGCTCGCACGTTGAGTAGAACGGGATGTCCTTTACCAGCACCAGTTCCTCGTGGTCGAGGTCGAAGGTGGTGGACAGCACGGCGCCCGGGTCCTGGTGCAGGCCGGCGAAGACCTCGGCGTAGGCCTTTGCGACACGCTTGGGCGTGTCCTGCAGGCCGCCGCGGTCCGGGTCCTCCCCGATGGCCAGCAGGATTTCCCGCACAGCCGCTTCAATCCGTGGCCTGTCCACCTTGTGGTGCTTGCCGGAACCGCCGTGCGCCGAGTGGTCGGTGGAGGCGGAAAAGTCGTCGTCGTCGAAGTGAGTCACAGCAAAGAGCTTAGCCGTGGTGGCCGTCCGGGCCCGCTTCCGTGACTCCGCCCTGGAAGGTGGCATCCTCGGGAACACCCTGCGGATGCGGCGGCAGGGCGTCCAGCGGCTCCTCCAGCCGGGCCTCCTTGGCCTCTTCCTGGGCCTCGCGTTCGGCCTTCTCCAGCCGCGACTCCACCGGGCCGGCCTTCTGGACCGGGCGGGTTTCCTTGGACAGCCACACTTCCCGGAAGTCGCGCTTGCGGATGTCGCGGAAGACGTCGGCGATCTCGGCCTGGTTCAGGGTTTCGCGTTCCAGCAGTTCCAGGGCCAGACGGTCCAGGACATCGCGGTTTTCGGTGAGAATGGCGTAGGCCTCGTCGTGCGCCTGGTCGATCAGGCGGCGGACCTCCTCATCGACGATGTAGGCGATCTGGTCCGAGTAGTTGCGCTCGTGGCTGGCGTCGCGGCCGAGGAACGGCTCGCCGCCGCCCTGCCCGAGGCGTACCGCTCCGACGCGTTCGCTCATGCCGTACTGCGTGACCATCTGACGGGCCGTGGCGGTGGCTTTTTCGATGTCGTTCGAGGCGCCGGTGGAGGGATCGTGGAAGACGATCTCTTCGGCGACGCGGCCGCCCATGGCGTAGGCCATCTGGTCGAGGAGCTCGTTGCGGGTGACGGAGTACTTGTCGTTCTCCGGAACCACCATGGTGTAGCCGAGGGCGCGGCCGCGGGGCAGGATGGTGATCTTGGTGACCGGCGCGGAGTTGCGCAGTGCCGCCGCCACCAGGGCGTGGCCGCCTTCGTGGTAGGCCGTGATCTTGCGCTCGTGTTCCTTCATGACGCGGCTGCGCTTCTGCGGGCCGGCCATGACTCGGTCAATGGCCTCATCCAGGGCGCGGTCATCGATCAGGTTGGCGTTGGAGCGGGCGGTCAGCAGCGCGGCCTCGTTGAGCACGTTGGCAAGGTCCGCGCCGGTGTAACCCGGGGTCTTCTTGGCAACCGCCTTGAGGTCCACGCCCTGTGCGATCGGCTTGCCCTTGGCGTGTACGTGGAGGATCTGGTCGCGGCCTACGAGGTCCGGGGCTTCGACCGAAATCTGCCGGTCGAAACGGCCGGGGCGCAGCAGCGCGGGGTCCAGCACGTCGGGCCGGTTGGTGGCGGCGATCAGGATGACGTTGGTCTTGACGTCGAAGCCGTCCATTTCGACGAGCAGCTGGTTGAGTGTCTGCTCGCGTTCGTCGTTTCCGCCGCCGATGCCGGCACCGCGGTGGCGGCCGACGGCGTCGATCTCGTCGACGAAGATGATGGCGGGCGAGTTGGACTTGGCCTGTTCGAAGAGGTCGCGAACACGGGAGGCACCCACACCGACGAACATTTCGACGAAGTCCGAACCCGAGATCGAGAAGAACGGCACACCGGCCTCGCCTGCGACAGCGCGGGCCAGCAGGGTCTTGCCGGTGCCCGGAGGGCCGTACAGCAGCACACCCTTGGGGATCTTGGCGCCCACAGCCTGGAACTTGGCCGGCTCGGCGAGGAATTCCTTGATTTCCTGAAGCTCTTCAACGGCTTCATCCGCACCGGCGACGTCCGCGAAGGTCACCTGCGGCATGTCCTTGTTGACCATCTTGGCCTTGGACTTGCCGAACTGCATGACCTTGGACCCGCCGCCCTGCATCCGCGACAGCAGGAACCAGAACAGGACACCGAGCAGCAGCACAGGGATCAGCAGGGAGAACAGCCCGGAGAGCCAGTTGCTCTCGACCGGCTGGTCCGTGTATCCCTTGGAGGGGTTGGAGTCGGTGACGGCCTTAACCACATCAGGCCCGCGGTCGTTGACGAAGAAGAACTGGACGTTTTTGCCCTTGTCTTGCCCGTCGATGACCAGGTTGTCCTTCAGGACCAGATCAACGCGGTTCTCGCCGTCGAAGATCTTTGCCTGTTCAACCTTGCCGCTCTCGGCAAGCAACTCGAGGCCCGGCTGGGTGTCGATCCGCGTCGCACCGCCCGGAGCCAACGTTGCAAAGGCCAGCAGGAGCATACCGACAACAACGATGATCCAGATGCCCGGGCCCTTGAAGAAACTCTTAGCTTTCATCTGTTCGGGGGCTGGCCCCGTCCCTCCTGGTAGTGCTGCACGGCGCGTGGTCTGCGCGCGTGTGGTGCTGCTTCAGCTTCTAGCATTACACCGCCGCCCTAATTCACGCACGGTGTACGGCAAAAGTTCCCTATGGGCGTAGTCTCCGCACGCTGGAGCCCGCAGCCGGAGGTGCCCGGTGCCGCCATGTCATTTTTGCACCACTTTGGCGCCGCGCCGGATCCTGCTCCCGCGTAACACCTGAGTCCGTCCTGTCCGCGGTCCGCCAAAGTGGTGCAGAAGTGCGTCATGACCGTTGCCCGGCAGGTTCTCCACATAGCGCGCTGTCCATGTTCCGGTTGGCCGTGCGGCCGGGCACGCTGGACGCTATGCAGCCTTCGGATTTCCTCACCCGGCAGGGCGGCGTGGCCAGGCTAGCGCACCTCCGGAGGGCTGGCTTCACCCGGAGCCAAATAGGCCAGGCAGTGAACTCAGGGCTGGTGCTGAAACCCCGGCACGGCGTCTACCGCTCGCCCGGAGCCAGCGATGACTTCGTGCGCGCCTTCGAACTCAACGCAGCCGTTACCTGCGTGTCGGCGGCGGGCCACTATTCGCTCTGGACGCTGAGGAATCCTGGCCGGCCACACCTGGCGGCCAACCACCGGCGCCTCTCCTCCCAAGTCGTGGCCCATCGGTTCAACGGAAATATCTCGACGCTGCTGCCTCCGGTGCTTCCGTTGAAGGACGTCCTGGTCCATGCACTCCAGTGCCTCCCCGAACTGGAAGCCCTCGTGATGGTCGAATGTGCCTACACCCGCGGCGAGACCGATCCCGGTTTCCTTCGGCGGCTGCTGCCCGGCAGCCGGAACGGCCGCGCCAGGGCTGTTCTGAATCTTGCCGAGCGCGGTGCGGATTCGCTGCTGGAAACGGTGGCCCGCGTCCTCTTTCGACGCCACGGATTCGAGGTCCGGACGCAGGTATTCCTTGAGGGCATCGGCTATGTGGACTTCCTGATCAACGGATGCCTGATTGTTGAGATTGACGGGGTGGGCTTCCACTTCAACAAGGCCCAGTTCAAGAAGGACATCCGGCGGAACAATGTCGGCGCAGCAGCCGGCTACCGGGTGCTGCGGTACCTTTACGAGGACGTGCTGCACCGCCCCGAGCAGATGCTGGAACAGATCCGGCTGACTCTGGCCACTCCCCCGCGGACAACCCGGTGACGCCGCGCGCCCTCTTGCGCCGCGCTGACTGCCTGGCACCGCCCACGCGCCTGCCCCGAGGCCGCATTTTTGCTCCTCTTTAAGCCCGCCTTAAAGCAGTCGCGCCGCTGGCGGGCCCTCAAACAGAGGGTTCGACGGCGGCGCGGTTACCGAAAGCGGTGCAGAAATGCAGAGCCCCGGCGAATTGCGGAGCTTATTCGTAGACGTGCGGCGCGAGGGTGCCCACGAAGTCGAGGTTGCGGTACTTTTCGGCGTAGTCCAGGCCATAGCCCACCACGAACTCGTTGGGGATGTCGTAGCCGACGTACTTGACGTCGATCTCCACCTTGGCGGCCGTCGGCTTGCGGAATGCCGTGCAGACCTCGACGGACGCGGTGCCGCGGGACTCCAGATTGGTCTTGAGCCAGGAGAGCGTGAGCCCGGAATCGATGATGTCCTCCACGATGAGCACGTCCTTGCCCATGAGGTCGGTGTCGAGGTCCTTGAGGATGCGGACCACGCCGGAGGACTGCGTGCCGGAGCCGTAGGAGGAAACGGCCATCCAGTCCATGGACACGTGGCTGTGGAGGGCGCGCGCGAGGTCGGCCATGACCATGACCGCGCCCTTCAGCACGCCCACGATAAGGAGTTCGCGGCCTTCATAGTCCTTGTCGATCTCCGCCGCGAGTTCAGTGATGCGCTGCTGGATCTGTTCCTTGGTGTAGAGAACGTGCTTGAGGTCTGCCTGGACGTCGGATGAATCCACCAAATGCTCCTGTGTAGATGCGGGTGCCGAGATGCTGGTGCGGCTATGAACGGGTCGGTTTATGAAGCCGGAATACTAGCTTCCCACAGCGGGCGCCCCCTCGGGGAACCCCAGCCCCTTCGGCGCCCGCCCCGTCCGCCAGCAACTGCGCCAGCGACAGGCGGTAGACGCTCACTCCACCGGGTAGTTCCACCGGGCCCGCGGAGCCCTTCCGCCGCAGCAGGGCTTCGGCCGCGAGGAGCCGCTGGTAGCTGGGCTGTTGGCCGCCGACGTCGGCCGCTGCCTTAGCGATCACCCGGAACCTGATGGCCGGTGACAGTCCGTTCAGGGCTTCTTCGGGCAGGCTGACGTCGTGGCCGGACCGCTCCGCGAGCGCAGCGAACGTGCTGTTGGCCACCTCCTCCAGATAGTCCGCGTCCAGCTGGAGAATGGCGGCCGTCCTAGCCAGGGATTCCGCGACTCCCGGGCCGAGCTTTTCCTCCAGCAGGGGCATCACCTCCACCCGGGTCCGCGTGCGTGCAAAGGACGGGTCCGCGTTGGTGGGATCGTGCCAGGGATCGAGTTCCTCTGCCCGGCAGATTTCCAGGGTGTCCGCCCTGCGCAGCCCGAGGAAGGGCCGCATCAGCTTCCCGCGCACGGGCCTCATGCCGGCCAGGGACCTGGTCCCGGAACCGCGGGCCAGCCCCAGCAGAACCTGCTCGGCCTGGTCGTCGAGGGTGTGCCCGAGGAGGACCGCATCCGCGTCCCATTCCGCTGCGGCCTCGTCCAGCGCCGCGTGCCTCGCGTCCCTGGCCGCCGCTTCCGGCCCGAATCCGCTGGCGGCAACGTCCACCGCGCGCACGAGCACGGGGTCGAGGCCGAGTTCCTTGAGTGTTTCCGCCGTGCGGGCTGCCACGTCTGCGGATCCCTGCTGCAGCTGGTGGTCCACCACCACCGCGCCCACGGCCACCGGATGCCCGTCCACATGGCCGCGGCGCGCGAAGTAGGCGGCCACGGCGGCCAGCGCCAGCGAATCGGGCCCGCCACTGCAGGCCACGAGGATCCTGTCCGGGTAGCCCGCCTGGGCCAGCGCCTCCTGGAGCATTTTCCGCGCGGTGCCAACCACCGGCGCCAGGCGGCCGGGCCGCCGTCGTCCGCTTTTGAGCGGTTCTCCGCTTTTGAGCGGTTCTCTGGTTTTGAGCGGTTCTCCGCCAGGGCGTGGCTCGCCGCCGGGGGCCGGTCCGCCGGAAACGTCCTGCACGGAAATTAGAAGCCCATCCTGTCGAGCCAGATCTTCGCGTCGTGGATTTCCGGCTCGGTGGGGAGGTTCCCGGCTGCGTCCCAAACGCGGTTGAAGCCTTCCATGCCGGCAACTTCCACCACGGCGCGGACGAACTTGGCCCCGTCGCTGTACTGGCGCATCTTGGCATCCAGGCCCAGCAGGTTGCGGATGAACTTCTCGATGACGCCGCGGTCCTTCCCACGGTCGTTGAAGCGCTGCCGGATGGTCTTCACGGACGGAACGATGCTGGCGTCCACCGCATCCATCACCACGTTGGCGTGCCCTTCGAGCAGGCTCATCACGGCCGTGAGGTGCGAGAGCGCAGCTTTTTCCTCGGGTTTCTGCAGGAGATCGAGGATAGCGCCCCTGCCGGGGGTGTCACCGGACACCGTGCGGTCCTTCAGGGAACGGGCGGCCGCGGACGCCCGTTCCATCAGCGAGTCGACGTTGCCGAGCAGATGGCTGCTGAGGTTGTCGATTTCGTTGAGCATGTGGTGCCGGAGCCAGGGCGCCGCCGCAAACTGCACCCGGTGCGTCTGTTCGTGCAGGCAGACCCAGAGCCGGAAGTCCTCCGGCGTCACGTTGAGTTCCCGCTCCACGGCAATGATGTTCGGCGCAACGAGCAGCAGCCGGCCGCCCGACGGCGCAGTGGAACCCTCGGCAAGCGCGGCAAAGGGATCGTATTGGCCAAGGACCTTGCTGGAAAGGAACGCCAGCACCGCGCCCAGCTGGCTGCCGGTGATCGCGCCGCTGACGCTGGCGGCCCCGGGACTGATGGTGCCTTTGCGGTTCTCCAGCATCCGTTCGATGGCGGGTTTGAGCATGACGGCGAAGCTCTGCGTGTTCGCCCTGGCCCAGGACGCACGGTCAACGACGAGGACCGAGGAATCCCTGAGATCCCGTGCGGCGTCCAATCCGGTGATGTGGTGCACGTGGGCAACCGACGCATCGGCGGCCCAGCGCAGCTGGTCGACGGCTTCACCGATCTCCCGGGCGCTGAGGGGCGGCCCGGCGGGAGCCAGCCGGGCGGCAGCCGATGCGGCCAGCTCCCAGTTGATCAGGGCCTGGGCCGGTTCTGAGGTCTGGGCTGAGCTCTGGCCTGCTGTGGACTCCATACGCTCCATCACACCACACGCTTCCGGCTCGGCGCCTTAAGTTCGCCGACTGGCGAACAGCTGCGGGCTCCCCTTCGGCGCACGCCCCCGACCGGGGCTAGCTGCAGCCGCAGGCCGCGAGCACGGTGGCCGAGGCGTCCAGCGCCGGCTTGTTGCCCGCCGCCCCGGGTCTCAGTTCATTGCCGATGAAGGAGAACACCAGCAGCCTTCCGTCGGCATCCACCACATAGCCGCTCAGCGCGATGACGGTATTCAGGGTGCCGGTTTTGGCACGGACCAGCCCTGCGCCCTCTGCGCTGGAATCGTCGACGTACCTGTCGCCCAATGTCCCCGTGAGGCCGGCAACGGGGAATCCGCCCAGCGCTGCCCGCAGCCGGGTGTCCGGCCCGGAGGTGATGGCACGGACCACTTCGGCAAACTGGCGGGCGGAAACCTGGTTCGCGAGCGCCAGCCCGGAGACGTCGGCCACCGTCATGCCGCCGGTGGGGATGCCGAGGTCCGTGAGCTGCTGGAGCACGGCGGCCGTCGCCCCCTCGCTGCTCGCAGGCCCCCCGGCGGCCACCGCAGCCATCCGCCCCAGGGTTTCGGCGAGGTAGTTGTCCGAGGTCTGGAGCATCAGGTCCACCTGCTGGCTGACCGTTGCCGACTCCGCCCGGCCCAGCACCGCGGCGTCCGCCGCCGGTTTCCCTTCAAGGCGTCCGACGCCGGTGGCCACCGTGAGGCCCGCGGCGGCACCGGCCGCTTTGAGCTGGGCAGCGAACGCCTCACCCGCGGTGATGGCCGAGTCCTGCGGCCGGTGCCCGGTGGTAATGGCGGGGTCGAAGCGCGCCGCATTCAGCGCCAGCGGGAACAGCGGAGCCACTTCCCCTGCTGCGACATCATCCGGACTCCACGCCGGGCTGAGGGCAGGGCCGGTGAAGAGGGAGTCGTCCACGAGCACCTGCACCGGTCCGGCGAAGCCGTCCTTGCGCAGCGATTCCGCGGTCTGTCTGGCAAGCGTGGCAAGCCCGGCATGGCCGAGGACCTTGTCCTCGGCAGATTCGCCCGGGCCAAGGAGGACGTCCCCGCCGCCCACCAGCACCACGGTCCGTGACGCGGCGCCTGCCGCCCCTGTTGCCGGTCCCGCAACGGCTTTGGTGGTGAAGCGCGCGTCCGGACCGATCGCCCGCAGCGCCGCGGCGGCCGTCAACAGCTTCATGTTCGAGGCGGGGACCCTGTTGGCCGCGCCGTCCCGGTCGAACAGCACCTTGCCGGTGGCGGCGTCCTGGACAACCCCGGTAAAGGTGCCGCCGCCGTCGGTCCTGAGAACCGGGTCCAGCCGGGCGGCCACCTCGGCAGGGTCGGGAACAGGCGCCGTCGTGCTCAGCGGGCCGATGCCCTGGGGAACGGACAACCGCTCCGGCACGAGCTGCCATGCGGGGGTCTCCACAGGTCCCGGCGCCGACTGGGCCGTCCCGGTCAGGCCCGGGGCGACCAGCATCCCGGCCGGAAGGGCAAGGGCGGCAAGAAGCACCGTGAGGAGCAGGGTGGGCCACGCCCGGACCAGCGCATGAAACTGCGCTGTGAGCCTTTCGCGGCTGGTTGCCATGCCCGTCGTGCCCCTCATGCCGCTGATCCTCAAAGTCCTGAAATTACCCCATTAGTTCCTGAAACCTGGGCCTCTCGCTATATCCTCAATAGTAGTCGGCGGCAGCGACTGTCCTTTTTTGTTGAACGTCAGTGTGCCGCGAACACCAATCGTCAAGGAGCATTTCCATGAAGCATGACGTGACCATCGAGATCCCCAAGGGATCGCGCGTCAAGTACGAAGTCGACCACGAGACCGGCCGGGTCCGCCTGGACCGCGTCCTCTTCACGTCCATGCAGTACCCCACCCACTACGGCTTCTTCGAGAACACCCTCGGCGAAGACGGCGACCCGCTGGACGCGCTGGTGCTCCTGCAGGACTTCGACCTGATCCCGGGCGTCATCGTTGAAGCCCGTCCGATCGGCGTCTTCAACATGACCGACGACGGCGGCGGCGACGCCAAGGTCCTGTGCGTTCCGGCCGACCCGCGGTTCGACCACATCCAGGAAGTCAGCGACGTCAACGAGTTCCTGATCAAGGAGATCGAGCACTTCTTCACGCGCTACAAGGACCTGGAGCCGGGCAAGTGGGTCAAGGCCGAGGGCTGGGCCGACCGCGCCGCAGCCGAGGCCGAGCTCGAGGCGTCCATCAAGCGTTACGTACCCGCGGCACACTGACCCCACCGTCTCCCTAACCTCGCTCCGCTCGGTCAGGGAACCCTGACGGCGTGGGCCCACCCACCACCGCTTTAACAACGACGGCGGCGGCAGCGGTTTCCCTTGGGAACCGCAGCCGCCGCTGTCGCTTTTCCGGACCGCGGCGGCACCGGGGCCGTCCGCCCGGGCGCGATATCGCACCCACGCACCGGCTGGCGTGAGATCCGTAACGTCCCCGGACCGGAGATCTTGCCTCCGAGCTACCACCGGGTAGTCTGATTTGCACCATGTTCACGCTGACTATCAACCAAACAGACAGCCGGCGCGACGGCGACCGGGTCCCGCACCTCCTGAAGGACCTCCGGCATATCCCGGCGCGCCTGGACTTCGACCGCTCCGTGGAGGACGAGGTACAGGGGATCCTGGAGTGCCCGCACCAGACGGTGGAAGCCGCCATGATCGCACTGCGGTGCGGCAGCTGGTACGTGGGAATCGGGGTCGGGCCCGTGAACGAGCCGCTGCCCAACCAGATCAAGGACGCCTCCGGGCACGGGCTGATCTACGCGCGCCGGGCAGTGGACCGGCTCCACAACAGCAAGGAGCGCGTTCCTGTGGCCGTCGAGGGGCCGCTGTCGGACCTGGCCGCCGAAGCCGAATCGGTGCTCCGGCTGCTGGGCCACATCGTCAACGACAGGAGCGAGGCCGAATGGCGCGTCCTGGACCTGCTGACCCCCGGCGTCCGCGGCCAGCAGAAAGCGGTGGCTGAGGAACTGGGCATCACCTCGCAGGCCGTCAGCAAGGCCGTGGCACGCGCGCAGTGGAACGAGGAACACGCCGCCCGGCCCGCAGCGGCACGGCTGCTCTCCCTCATACTCGAGGTGCACTAGTCCCCGAGGGTGCACTAGCGCTTTCGCACCAGCACCCCGGCGTTACAGCAGGCCGCGCAGAACCAGCGCCGCGCCGTCGTCGTACACGGATTTGGTGACCTCATCCGCGACGGCGACCACTTCTTCCGGCGCCTGGCCCATTGCCACGCCCCGGCCGGCCCAGGTGAGCATCTCAATGTCGTTGCGGCCGTCTCCGATGGCCAGCGTGCTGGACGCCTCGACACCCAGCCGGCTGCGCAGATTCTCAAGGGCGCTGGCCTTGGTAACCCCCGCCGCGGCGATGTCCAGCCACGCAGTCCAGCCCACCGAATAGGTGACACCCGCGAGGCCGATGTGCTCAATGGCTTCGTTGAACTCCTCCGGCGTGTTCTCGGCGCTGAACACGACAACGCGCACGGCCGTGGCCTCCAGCATGGTCTGGAAGTCGACGCCGATGGCCTCGACGCCGAAGCTCGCGTCCTGGAAGCGCTCCGTGGACAGGAAGTTGCCGTCCTCGTCCTCCAGCGCGTATTTGGCGCTCGGAAGGCGCTTGCGGAGGGCACGGAGTGCGGGGCCGGGATCGAACGTGGCCTTGTGGATGATTTCGTAGCCGTCCGGCAGTTCGGGGTGCAGGCGCAGGGTGACGCCGCCATTGCAGCAGACGGCATATCCGCGGTCGATGCCGATCTGCTCAATCACCGGCAGGGTGGCGTTGAGCGAACGGCCCGTGGCGATCATGACCTCGTGGCCTGCCGCCACCACGGCCTGGGCGGCCTCGCGGACGGGGGCGGACATGTGGCCGTCGTGGTCCACGAGGGTGCCGTCCACGTCCAGGGCAATCATGAGCTTCTGTGCGGCTTCTCGCTGGTCTGCGGCTTCTCGCTGGTCTGCGGCTTCTCGCTGGTCTTCGATGCCAGCGGCTGAGGATTCAGTCAGTGTAGTCATGCTCCCTAGTAGACCAGACACCCCTGACACCCGCTAGGACGCAGGCCACAGCAGCAAATGAACACCCGGTAAATACTCACAGGTCTTTCCCCAGTGTGAGTGTTTACCTCAGCGCGTGGTGCTGCCGCTTCCCGGCTACAAAACGGGCAGGACCTGGAGCCCGCCGAGGTACTTCTGCAGCGCTGCCGGCACATTCACGGAGCCGTCCGGGTTCTGGTGGTGCTCCAGGATGGCGACAATCCAGCGCGTGGTGGCCAGAGTGCCATTGAGCGTGGCCACCGGGCGGGTGCCCTTCGGCGCACCGTCCTCGTTCAGGACGCGTTCCCGGATGTTCAGGCGGCGGGCCTGGAACGTGGTGCAGTTGGAGGTGGAGGTGAGCTCGCGGTAGGCGCCCTGCGTGGGAACCCAGGCTTCGCAGTCGAACTTGCGCGCAGCGGACATGCCAAGGTCGCCGGCCGCGGTGTCGATCACGCGGTACGGGAGCTCGCATTTGGCCAGCATTTCCTCTTCCCAGGCGAGCAGGCGCTCGTGTTCCGCGGCCGCTTCTTCAACGGTGGTGTAGATGAACATCTCCACCTTGTTGAACTGGTGCACGCGGATGATGCCGCGTGTGTCCTTGCCGTGCGATCCAGCTTCGCGGCGGTAGCAGGAGCTCTGGCCCGCGAAGCGGATCGGACCCGCCGTGAGGTCCAGGATCTCGTCCGCGTGGTATCCGGCCAGGGACACCTCCGACGTTCCCACAAGATAGAGGTCGTCTTCCGCGAGCCGGTAGATCTCGGCGTCGTGCTTTACATCGAAGCCGGTGCCCTGCATGATCTCCGGGCGGACCAGCGTGGGGGTGATCATGGGGACGAAGCCCGCCTCGACGGCCTGGTCCATTGCCATCTGCAGCAGGGCCATCTCCAGCCGGGCGCCGACGCCACGGAGGAAGTAGAACCGTGAGCCCGAGACCTTGGCGCCGCGCTCCATGTCGATGGCACCGATCAGCTCGCCGATTTCCAGGTGGTCCCTCGGCTCGAAGTCGGGGAACTCGCGGGGCGTCCCGACGCTCTTGACCACCACGTAGTCGTCCTCGCCGCCCTCGGGCACGCCCGCCTCGATGAGGTTGGGCATGACGCGCAGCAGTTCCTCCTGCTTGGCCTGCGCGGCGTCCGCCTCGGCGGATGCTGCCTTCACCGCACCAGCCAGCTCCCGGACCTCAGCGAGCAGCGCCTGCTTTTCCTCACCCTTGGCCTGCGCCACCTTCTTGCCGAACACGTTCTGTTCCGCACGGAGGTTCTCGAACCGGATCAACGCCGCACGTCGCGTGGCGTCGGCATCGATGATCGCGTCCACCACGGTTTCGTCCGCCCCTCGCGCATGCTGGCTGGCGCGGTACTTGTCCGGGTTTTCGCTGAGGTCTTTTACGTCGATCACCACACAAGAGTATCGAATGCGGCGGGCAGCCCGGCGCATCTCCCGGCGGGATAGTGTTGAAGCACCATGAGCGACCTGTTTCTCTACGTCCTGATCGTTGGAGCCCTGGCATTCGCCGTCTCCAGCTGGTGGGGCGTGCGCAGCCTCAAGGCGCTGCATGCGCGAAGCGCGGTGCAGGAGGATCCCCACGCCCATGGCCTGGGGCGCCAGCGCGTGGCGGTGGTTTTGAACCCTATTAAGGCAAAGTCCGCCGAGGCCCGCGCTGCCATCCAGCGCGCCTGCCTCACGGCCGGCTGGGAGGCTCCGCGGTTCTTTGAGACGACGGCGGATGACCCCGGCCACTCACAGGTCCGGGCGGCGCTGGCGTACGGGGCCGACGTCGTCCTCGTGGGCGGCGGCGACGGCACGGTGCGGGTGGTGGCCGAGTCGCTGGCGCACACCGGCGTCGCAATGGGCCTGATTCCGCTCGGCACCGGAAACCTGTTGGCACGCAACGTGGACCTGGACATCTATGACCTGCAGGGCAATGTGCAGACGGCGCTTTTCGGCCATCAGCGCTACATAGATACAGCACGGATGGCCATCGAGAACGCCCAGACCGGCCGCACGTCGAAACATGCCTTCCTGGTGATTGCGGGCATCGGCATGGACGCCGAGGTGGTGGGGGATACAAATGACGGGCTAAAACGGGCCGTGGGGTGGCTCGCCTACACCGAAGCTGGGGTCCGTCACCTGCAGGGGCGCAGAAAGAAGGTCTCGATCTCTCTGGACGGCCAGCCCGAACAGTCACGCAAGATCCGCAGTGTCCTGTTTGCCAATTGCGGACTTGTCCCGGGCGGCATCGACCTGATTCCGCAGGCCATGATCGACGACGGGATGCTGGACGTGGTGGTCATGAGCCCGCGAAGCGCCGTGGGGTGGCTGGCGATGTATGCAAAGATCCTGTTTAAGCACAAACGGCACCTGCCCGTGATGAGCGTGTACCGCTCCGGCAGGGTGGTCATCAAGTGTCCGGAGCCCATGCCCACGCAGCTGGACGGCGACATCACAGGCGAAGCCACCAAGGTGACGGTTCAGGTGGATCCCAGGTCGCTGCTGATCAGGGTCAGGGCGCTGCCCGGCATCGGCGCGGGCGGCGTGGCCTAGGCGGACTTGGCGGTGCCTGTTTGCTTGGCGGCCTCTGCCGCCTTGGCTGCCGCGCGGGCTTCGGACTGCTCGCGGATCATGGCCTGCTCCTCTTCGAAGCGAAGGCGGTCCGCCCGGTCCGCGTCGTCCCCGTCCCAGTCCTGGTTTTCTGCCGTCGGCTTGGGGTTGACGATCATTCCCTGGCCGTCGTTGTCGGTCCTGGCGTTATCTGACATGACCCGCTCCTCTCGTTTGGGCCACCCCCCCTGTTGATCAAGCAAGCATACGCACAGTGCTAGGGGCAGGGAAGTACCGCCAGAAGCATTTGTCTACGCTGTGGGCGAAGCATTCACAGCCATTCCCGACCCCAGAGTTTCCGCAGCCAGAATTTCTGCGACCCAGGCATGCGCGGCACGGAATGCTTCGTCGGAGGTATGGGGTGCCACCACCGGACTTTGGGCGTCTGCGCGCCCGTAGGATCCCAGGAACCGCGTGGCGGGGCTGATGCGGTGCAGCCCGGCGAGGGCGTCTGCCACACGGGCGTCCGCGACGTGGCCGTCGGCGTCGATGCTGAAGAAATAGTGGCCGAGGTACTGTCCCGTGGGGCGTGATTCGATCCTGCTGAGGTTCACGCCGCGGGTGGCGAACTGGTCGAGGATCTCCATCAGCGCGCCGGGGCGGTCCTCGGGCAGCGGCACCACCACGGTGGTTTTGTCGGCACCGGTCCGGGCCGGCAGGACACCGGGACGGCTCACAAGGACAAAGCGGGTGACGGCCCCGGGGTTGTCCCCGATGTTCTCGGCCAGCACATGGAGTCCGGGCTGTTCCGCTGCGACGATGGGGGCGCAGATCGCGGCATCGTAGTGCGGGTCGTCCTCCAGGAGCCCGAGGGCCCCGGCGGCCGTGGAGGAGGCAGGAATATATTCAGCGCCGGGAATATTCGCGTCGACCCACAGGCGGCACTGGGCCCAGGCATGGCCGTGGGTGGAGACCCGGCGAATCTGCGTGATGTCGACGCCGGGACGGGCCACGAGCACGAAGCTGATGGGGACGAGCGCCTCCCGGATGATCCGCAACTCCTGGCCGGTGGCGATGGCATCGAGCGTGGCCGTGACGCCGCCCTCCACCGAGTTCTCGATGGGGACCATGGCGGCGTCGGCCGATCCGTCGCGTACTTTGTCCAGCGCCGTGTTGACGTTGGAGGACGGAATGCGGATGGCTGCGGCCGCATCCGGAACCTGCATCAGCGCCGCCTCCGTGAACGTGCCCTCGGGGCCAAGGAAGGTGTAGGTGGGGCGTGAGGCGGGCATCAATATTCCTTCTTAGTCATGAATGGCCGGCGATCAATGAAGATCAGAAGATCGGAAGAGTCAGAGCACAACGGGCTTGAGGCCATTGTCGGAGACCAGCGGCTTGCCGGACTCGAGCCACTGGTCCATGCCGCCGGCCACATTGACGGCGGAGTAGCCCTGGCCTACCAGCCACTGGGCAGCGCGGAAGGAGCGTCCACCGGTGCGGCAGATGACGTACAGATCCTCGTCGGGGTCCAGCTCCTCAAGGCGGCCCGGCAGCTGGTCCAGGGGAATGTGCAGCGCGCCCTCGGCATGCCCTGCCACCCACTCGTAGTCTTCGCGCACATCCAGGATGGCTGCGTCCGACGGAACATCGTTGACGGTGACAGTTTCATGGTCGCTCATGGGAGTCCTCTCCTTGGCCGCAAGCTTTCAGCACCAGCGTATCGCCAGCGGTCGGGGCCGCGCCCCTTGGGCGGCACGTTACGCTTCTTGGACCATGCAGGAAGCGAGCACCCTTGACTGAGATCCACTGCCTCTCCGCCGTCCGCCTCAGGGATGCGCTGCGGTCCGGGGAAATCTCCGCGCGGGAGGCCGCGGACCACTTCCTCCGACGGATTGAGGCCGCCAACCCCGGGCTGGGCGCCTTCATCACGGTCACTGCGGACATGGCCATGGCCGAGGCTGCAGCCGCGGACCAGAGACATGCACGGCTCGGCCCGGACGAGCTTCCCGCCCTCCACGGCGTTCCGGTTGCCTATAAAGACCTGACAGACGTGGCAGGCGTGGTCACCACGCACGGCTCCGCCGCCCTGGACCAGCGTCCCGCTCCCGTGGACGGCGCCCTCGCGGCAGTCCTGAAGGCCTCCGGCACCATCTCGCTGGGCAAGACTCAGGTCCCGGAATTCGGACTCACCGCGTACAGCGAAAACCGCATCGCGCCGCCGTCGCGCAATCCGCATGCCCTCAGCCGCAGCTCGGGCGGCTCGTCCGGCGGCAGCGCCGCGGCGGTGGCCGCGAAACTCCTGCCGTTCGCCCCGGCATCCGACGGCGGAGGGTCCGTCCGGATTCCCGCAGCGGCATGCGGACTGTTGGGGCTCAAACCCGGACGCGGCCTGGTTCCCGCCGGGGAAAGCAACGGCGATCCGGCTGGCCTGGTGGTCGCCGGGCCGCTCGCGCGTTCCGCCGCGGACGCGGCGCTCCTGCTCGATGCGCTGACGGCCGCCGAGCCCCCGGGCACCAGCGCCGCGAGCGCCGGCCCAGCCCGCGCGGGGTACCTGGAAACCGTCGCGGACGCCCCGCCCAGGCTGCGCATCGGCATGAGCCTGGACAGCCCGTGGGCCGGTATTTTTCCGTTCGCACCCGACCCCGAAGCGCTGGATGCGCTGGCCACCGGCGCCCGGATGCTGACGGCCGCCGGGCATGACGTCGTCGAAACCACCATCCGCTACGACAACCGCTACCCGGACGCCTTCACGACGGCCTGGACAGCCGGCGTCGGAGCGGCCCGGATACCGCCCCAACGCGAGGCTTTGCTGGCACCGCTCACGCGCACCTTCCGCCGCCGGGCACAGCAGCGCAGCGCCTCAAAGCTGAACGAGTCGCTGGCCTTTCTTCGCCAGTTCCAGCGCGACACATTGGCGCAGTACGCTGCCTGGGACCTGATCCTGACGCCGTCGCTCGCGCAGACACCGCGGCCGGTGGGCTGGTTCACGGGTTCCGCCCACGGTGACGGCCACTGGCCGGTGTCGGAGTGGGCCGGCGACGCCGACGGCGACTACCGCAAGCAGTGCGAGTTCGCGCCATGGTCCTCCATGGTGAACGTCTGCGGCCTGCCGGCCGTCAGCATCCCGGTGCACTGGACCGGAGGAACCCCCAGGGCCGGAGGAACCACCGCACCGGCCGGCGGGGGGCCCGGCCTCCGCGGGCCCGGGAACGGACTTCCCATGGGCATACAGCTCATCGGCCCGATGGGTTCCGAAGCGCTGCTGCTGCAGGTCGCGGCGCAACTCGGCTTCTAGGGCGCCGGCTTCTAGAGCGCCGGGTTTCCAGGGAGTGGCTCGCCGCAGGGAAGCCGCCCGGCGTACGCTGTCCAGGTGACACCAGCGATGCGCCTCCCGGTCGAGCAGCGCATGTACATCCCCTTCCCGGGCGAGGCGTCCGACGTCGAACTCTTGCCCGCGGGCGACGTCACCGACGGCGTGCTGCGCGTCGGCGGCACCGTCCGCCGTCCGCACCAGACGCAGAGTTTCGCCGTGGCGGACTATCTGGACTGGCTGGAGAATGCCGGCTTCGAAGGCTCTCCGCGGTTCCTGGGCCGCGACCCGACCGGCCGCGATGTCCTGACGTTTATGCCGGGTGACTGCTCCGCAGCAGTGCCCGAAAAATGGGTGCAGTCGGAGGACCTGCTGGCCTCGGTGGCGCTGCTGCTGCGCCGGTTGCATGCCGCCTCGGCCGGGTTCGTCCCGTCGGAGCATCCGTTTCCGCAGCATCCCGTCCCGGCGGAACGCCTTCACGCGGGGCAGGACAGGCTGGTCTGCCACCTTGACGTAACCCCGCAGAACGTGGTGGTCCGCGGCGGCCTGGCCGTGGGGCTGATCGATTTTGACCTCGCCGGCCCTGCTACCGCCTTCAGGGACTCCTTCAACGCGGCGATGCACTGGGTGCCGTTACGGGATCCTGTTGACGCGTGGTCCGGCTGGGAAACCCTTGATCCGTTCCGGCGGCTCCGCATCTTCGCCGACGCGTACGGCTGGACCGCAGACGAACGACGGCGGCTGCCGGAGTTCGGCGCAGACGCCGCGAGCCTGTCCTACGACCGGATGGAGCACAACGCCGGCACGCTCGGCGGCGGCTGGGCCAGGATGTGGGCTGACGGCGTGGGCGGCATGATCCGCCGCCGCAGTGCGTGGCTGCAGGCCAACAGCGGGCGCCTGGTCAGCGCACTGACCGACTAGGCTCCGGCTGGGCCCCGGCAGGCCTCACGCGGTGGTGTAGGAACTCGTCGCCGCGACGCTGAACAGCAGCGCCAGCCCAATAATGGCCAGCACTGTCAGGGCAATTCCGAGGTACCCCATCACCAAACCCGCGGTGGCGAGCCCGCGGCCCGAGGGTTCGCGGCGCCAGGCCATGTGGCCCAGGATGACGGCTGCAATCTGCGGCAGGAGGAAGAACCCAAATCCCACGAACACGGCGATGCCGCAGCACAGGCTGGCGATGCTCAGCGTTTTCGGCTCCGCCCGCAGGCCGTACTGGGGCTGGCCGTAGGGTCCGGCGTACTGCTGTTCGTATTGCGGGTAGTACTGCTGGCCGTATTGCTGGCCCTGCCGGCCGTAGGGCGTGTAGAGCGGCGGCGCGGGAATGTCCGAACCCTGCGGCGGAATATGCGACGGCGGCTGGTAGCCGCTCGGTGTTGGGTCGCCGTCCGTTCCGTTGTGGCGCTGCTCTGTCATGGGAATCCCCTCTGCAATGTCCTACGCAAAACATTACAGCCGCCCTGCGCCGTCACAGCCTCCGAATTCGATTCGGATGATTTTGCCGGGGCTGTTTTCCCGCTTTGTCTGGCTCTACCCGGATTTATCCGGACAGATACTCCCAGGCGGCCCACAGTGCGGGTGCGAGCAGGGCAGCCGACACGGTACCGGCAACCCAGGCCATGCCCGCCTGGGTTGCATTTCGCCGGCTCCGGCCCGGAGTCGGGTACCTCCCGGAGCGGTGGCCGGTGGCGCCGGGTGCTGCAGGCTTCCGGACAGGACGCCCGGCCGTGCCGGGCACAGCGCGTGCCTGCGAAGGCACCACCGGCACCTCCGGGGCCGGCGGCTCCGTCAGTATCGGGGCGAGCAGGGCATACAGCCGGATTACGGAATCCCGGTCCAGCACCCCTGGCAGTCCGGCAACCGCTGCAACCAGCCGCTCGGTTCCATGGACCTCGACGCCGGATGCGGCCGTTCCGGAAAGCTCCGGCTGCGAGGCCATGCACACCATAGAGCGGACGAAGCGCCGCCGGTTGGCCGGCAGCAGGGCTGCCACGGCGGCGGCCTGCCCCAGCGCCACTTCGATCACCGGGTTCCTGGCATAGCCGTTCTGGCGCAGCACCCCATCGCGGACATCGACGTGCCCGTTCCAGCTCTTGGTGCTGACAACCACCACACCGCCGGGGCCCACCAGCACGTGGTCCAGCCGGGCAAGCGGCCGGCCCGGCCAATGGACATCGTGCAGGAGGAACCAGCCCTCGGGACCCAGCCGGCCAAGCTCGCCTGCCACGAGCCGGTGAGAGCCCGCAGCGGCACATTCTGCTGTGTCGAGGTCCCGTTTTAGCCGGGCAATCCGCTCCGGGGACAACCGCGACTGTTCAAATGCCCGGTCTGCCGCGCCCATTGCCCACCCCCATTCTCCGCAAATCCGGAAGGACAGCGTTCAAACGCCTGCAAACGCCCGCTGCCGGGACGTGCTGCTTATTGCACGCCTTAGCGCACACCCGGCACGTTTTCGTTTGCGGCAATAACCGCCGTCGTCATTGTTTTTTGACCGTAGCAGCCGGCTAAAGAGCCGGTATATAGGTACTTTTGTGCCGACTACTCAGTTTTTCGGCATCGTATTTCCGGTAAGCGCGCAGTGGTTTTCGACTTATCCGCGTCACAGGGACCGGATTTCGGACATTCCGTGTGCCGTCCCGCCGCGGTCTGGCATGCTGGTGCCATGGCTAGCCGCGCGGGCACAGTTGCCCAACCCCAAGACCTTGTTGACCTGACCGCTCTTCTGGATGCGTACTATGACGTCCAGCCTGACCTGGGTGATCCCGGCCAGCGTGTGGCCTTCGGAACCTCCGGACACCGCGGCTCCAGCCTGAAGGCGTCCTTCAATGAGGCGCACATCGTGGCCATCACGCAGGCGATCGTGGAATACCGGGCGGGGCAGGGCATCACCGGCCCGCTGTTCCTGGCCAAGGACACGCACGGGCTCAGCGAACCTGCGCAGAACTCCGCCCTCGAGGTCCTGGCCGCCAACGGCGTGAAGGTCCTCATTGACGCCCGCCACGGCTACACCCCCACCCCGGCCCTCAGCCACGCAATCCTCACGTACAACCGCAATGCCCCGGCCGGCGCCCCGCAGGCTGACGGCATCGTGGTCACGCCCAGCCACAACCCACCCGCCGACGGCGGCTTCAAATACAACCCTCCGCACGGCGGGCCCGCAGACACGGACGCCACCGGCTGGATCGCCAACCGGGCCAACGAACTGCTGGAAAACGGCCTCCGCGGCGTGAAGCGGATCCCCCTGGCCGAAGCCCTCGAGGCCGAGACCACCGGCAAGTTCGACTTCCTCAGCAGCTACGTGGACGACCTCCCCTCGGTGCTGGACCTGAACGCCATCCGCGAGGCAGGCGTCCGGATCGGCGCCGACCCCATGGGCGGCGCGTCCGTGGACTACTGGGGCGAGATCGGCGAGCGCCACCACCTGAACCTGACCGTGGTCAACCCCACCGTGGACCCGCAGTGGTCCTTCATGACGCTGGACTGGGACGAGAAGATCCGCATGGACTGCTCCTCCCCGTCCGCCATGGCTTCGCTCATCAACCGGATGGCCGACTCCGGTTCCGGCAAAGCAGCGTACGACGTTGCCACGGGTAACGACGCCGACGCCGACCGGCACGGCATCGTCACGCCGGACGGCGGGCTGATGAACCCGAACCACTACCTCGCCGTCGCGATCGACTACCTCTACCGCCACCGCACCGGCTGGAACCCGGCGTCGGTGATCGGCAAGACGCTCGTGTCTTCCTCCATCATCGACCGCGTCGCCGAGAGCCTGGGCCGCAAGCTCGTGGAGGTTCCGGTGGGCTTCAAGTGGTTCGTTCCCGGGCTGCTGTCCGGCGAAGGCGCCTTCGGCGGCGAGGAATCCGCCGGGGCTTCGTTCAACAAGATGGACGGCAGCGTCTGGACCACCGACAAGGACGGCATCCTGCTGGCGCTGCTCGCCTCGGAGATCACCGCGGTCACCGGCAAGTCGCCGTCACAGCTGTACAAGGGACTCACGGACCAGTTCGGAGACCCGGTCTACGCACGGATTGACGCCGCTGCCACCCGTGAGCAGAAGGCGGCGCTCGGCAAGCTCTCGCCATCGGATGTCACGGCCACCGATCTGGCCGGCGAGACGATCACCGCGAAGCTGACGGAGGCCCCGGGCAATGGAGCGTCCATCGGCGGGCTGAAGGTGGTCACGGAGAACGCCTGGTTCGCCGCCCGCCCCTCCGGCACCGAGGACGTCTACAAGATCTACGCCGAATCCTTCAAGGGCGCGGACCACCTGAAGCAGGTCCAGGCAGAAGCCAAGGCGCTGGTCGACGGAGTAATTTCGTAGGAGTCAAGCGGGCACATCAGGGCTAAACTTGGACTAGGCCCGGATGCATGCCTTGCAGCTTCGGCTGCAGAAATACTGCCCCGATTGCCTCCGGAATGTCCCCCATGTTGCCGGAGGCAATCGCGCGTCTTGGTGCATTTTTCCGGCCTGAGCCAGGCCGGGCCGATCAGACCGTGCGGACGACGTCTTCGTAGGCGAACTTTGGTTTGGCCTCGCCCCAGGCGTCCGGTCCGGGCTGGCCGATGTTGACCACGAGGAAGCTCTTCTGGTCTCCGGCCGGGAAAAACTCGTTGTCGATGGTGGCAAAGTCCGCACCGGTCATGGGACCGGCGGCGAAACCGAGGGACCGCACGGCGAGGATGAAGTAGCCGGCCTGCAGGTGGGCGTTGTTGTTTCCCGTGGCGGCGGCCAGGTCTGCGGAGGCGTCGTACATGGCCTTGGGAGCGTTGTAGCCGGGCAGGAAGTTGTCCCACTGCTCCTGCCACGAGGTGTCGTAGCTGAGGATGGCAACGAGGGGGGCGGAGGCCGTCTTGGCGCGGTTCCCGGCGGAGAGGCTGTCCACGAGCTTGGCGCGGGACTCGTCCGAGCGCACGTACGTGACGCGCAGCGGCTGGGAGTTGAACGCCGTGGGACCGAATTTGGTCAGTTCATAGATGGCGCGGGCCTGCTGCTCCGTGACCTCGCCGGTGAAGGCGTTGGCTGTGCGGGCTTCGGCGAAGATCGCATCCACGGCGGCGGAATCGATCACGGCTTCTTCATGTGCGATTGTCATTCGTTTCCTTTCGCTGTGCCGCCGTCCCTTCCGGGCGCTGGCAGCTACTCCTGCTGTCCATGGTTGCAACCCCGGGCGGAACCGTGCTCTTCCCGTGACGGCCCGTTACAGGGCGTGAGCTTTGGCACAGTGCCCCGGGACCCTCCAGCGACGCCCGGTTTGAACCGCAAAAGGCCTCTCGCCGGCGGGCACAGCGCGGTATTGTTGCACCGGAAGATCCCAGCCCTCTCCCTCGGGCTACCCCTCTGAAAGGCCCCCGGCAATGAGCATGCTCGGAACCAAATGGAAGCTGCACGGCAACGGCAAGGCTGTCCGGCCCGGCGAAGTGGTGGCCCCCGGTGAGCGGCTCACATGGCCCATCACCATCGGCGTGGGCATGCAGCACGTTGTGGCCATGTTCGGCGCCACGTTCCTGGTGCCCATCATCACGGGGATGCCGCCCGCAACCACGCTGTTCTTCTCCGGCATCGGGACGCTCCTGTTCCTCGTGATCACCCAGGGCCGCGTGCCCAGCTACCTGGGTTCCAGCTTCGCGTTCATCGCGCCCATCATGGCCTCCCAGCAGCAGTTTGGTGTTCCGGGTGCCCTGGGCGGCGTGGTGCTGGCCGGCGCCGGGCTGGCGGTCATCGGTGCGATCGTGCAGAAGTTCGGCGCGGGCTGGATCAACAGGCTCATGCCGCCCATCGTCACCGGCGCAATCGTGGCGCTGATCGGCCTCAACCTCGCCCCCGCAGCCAAGAACAACTTCGACGCCGCCCCGGTCACCGCGCTCATTACGCTCGTAACCATCATCCTGGTGAGCGTCCTGTTCCGCGGGATTATCGGCCGTCTGAGCATTCTCGTGGGCGTGGTGGTGGGCTACCTCGCCGCCATGCTCCGGGGCGAGGTGGATTACGCCAAGATGGACGCTGCGGCCTGGGTCGGCCTGCCCCATTTCCAGACGCCCGAATTCCACCTGGGGGTCGTTGGCCTCTTCGTTCCCGTGGTGCTGGTGCTTGTGGCAGAGAACATCGGGCATGTGAAATCCGTGTCCGCGATGACGGGGCAGAACCTTGACGGGGTCTCGGGCCGGGCCCTCGTTGCTGACGGCGCCGCCACCGTGCTGGCCGGGTTTGGCGGCGGATCGGGCACCACCACCTACGCGGAAAACATCGGGGTCATGGCCGCCACCAAGGTCTACTCCACGGCCGCGTACTGGGTGGCCGGCATTTTCGCCATCCTGCTGAGCTTCTCACCGAAGTTTGGCGAACTGATCGCCACGGTGCCGCCTGGCGTGCTGGGTGGCGCCGCCACCATGTTGTACGGAATGATCGGCATTCTGGGCGTGAAGATCTGGGTCCAGAACAGGGTCAACTTCTCCAACCCCGTCAACCTGACCACCGCCGCCGTCGCCCTGATCATCGGCATCGCGGACTACACCTGGACCATCGGCGACCTGAAGTTCACCGGCATCGCGCTGGGATCCGCCGCTGCCCTGGTGATCTACCACGGCATGAAAGCCATCGCCAAGGCCCGGGGAACGGCGGCCGAGCCGGAGGCCGAGGGGCCGGTGCAGCCCAACCTGCCTCCGGCCGCCAAGGCAGCCATCAACGCGGCAGCCAAGCGCTCGTCCAAGAAGCGGTAGGCCTGGCTGGCTTGCGTATAGGCCCGGCTTCCTGAGCTCAGCCGCCCGCGTTTTTGCACCATTTTCAGTGGCAGCCAGCCCCGGCGCCCTCCGGAATTCCAAGGGCACCGAAGGCTTGCCGCCTCTAAAGCGGTGCAAAAATGCGGCTCTGCGGCCCGGAGACGGGGATTATCCGGCGTCGAACGTTTCGTCCTCGTCGTTCGGGGACTTCTCCTGCGGCAAATCGTTGCCGCTGCCGTCCGGCAGGCCGGCGGCCTCCTGGCCCGGCTCCGAGGAGAACTGGCCCGAATCCGGATCGTCGGCATTGCCCTCGTCGATTTCGGCGTCAGCGGATGGCACTGCGGTATCGGCGTCGCGGGGAACCGGGGACTCTCCGGGAACCGGATCGAAGCCGGGGCTGGAGGCGTCGCCCTCCGCGTGGTGCTGTTCGTCGGTTCCACCAAAGCGGCCCGCCCCCGGTTCGCCGGCGCTGTCCTGGTCCTCTTCCGCAAGATGGCTGAGGTTCGGGGCGCCGGTGCCGTAGGTCTCCCCGTCCGGGCTGTTCTCGTTCAGGCCCGCCGCGTCGAAGTCCTCCTCCTCGCGTGGCTGCGCAAACTGCTTGCCGCCCATCTCCTGCTCCACGGTGGGGGTGCCGTATCCTCCCGCTTCCTCTTCAGGGGCTGCGTGCTGGTTGTCCTGGCTCATGTGTTCCTCCTGATTGGCTGGAAATACAGTTGGCTAAAAATACAGGGGCGGCTCATAGCCCCTTGCCGCCGGTGACGGGAAGCACCGCGCCGGAGATGTACGAGCCGGCGTCGGACGCCAGCAGGACATAGGCCGCGGCGAGCTCGGCAGGCTGGCCGGCGCGCTGCAGCGGCGTGTCCTGGCCGAACGTGGGCAGCTTTTCCGGCCATTCCGTAGCGGGAATCAGCGGAGTCCAGATGGGACCGGGCGCCACGGCGTTGACCCGGATGCCCTTGGGTCCCAGTTCCTGTGCCAGTGCCTTGGTAAACGCCACCTGTGCCGCCTTGGTCATGGCGTAGTCGATCAGTCCGGGGGACGGGTTGAACGCCTGGATGGAGGCCGTGGTGATAATCGCCGCGCCCGCCGTCAGGTGCGGCACGGCAGCGCGCGCCGTCCACAGCAGGGAGTAGAGATTGGTCTGGAAGACGCGGTCAAACTCCTCCGTGGGCAGGGACTCGAAGCTGTCCCGGTTCTTCTGGTAGGCGGCGTTGAGCACCACGACGTCGAGCCGGCCGAACTCTGCCACGGCGTCATCCACGATCTTCGTGCTGAATTCTTCGCTCCGGCCGTCGCCCGCTAGGAGCAGTGCACGCCGGCCTGTTTTGCGGATCCAGTCGGCCGTGTCCCGGGCGTCCTCTTCCTCCTCCGGAAGATAGGAGATGGCCACGTCCGCCCCTTCGCGTGCGAAGGCAATCGCCACCGCCTTGCCGATGCCCGAGTCGCCGCCGGTGATGAGGGCGGCCTTGCCCTGAAGCTTGTCGCTGCCCTCGTAGCTCAGCTCGCCGTGGTCAGGTTGCGGATCCATGGGGGCCGTAAGGCCGGGCTGCTTCTGCTCCTGCTCGGGAAACGGGCCCGAGTGGTAAGTTCCACGGGGATCCCTGGGCTGGTCAGGCTGTTTTGCTGAATCACTCATCGTCCACCCTTCCAAGGCTTCGCCGGGTCCGGCTCTTCGAACCTAACGCAGTGGTGAGGACCAAGTCCACAACCTGGCCCAAAGATAGTCAGCAAACTTAGCACTTGTTGAATTCCGGGGTGGCAAAGCCTAGGTTGGGAGCACACGCCAGCCGTTCGGCCACCTGGAGGAGGATGCATGACAGATCCGGACGCCCCGGCTGGCAGCGGCAGGAACGAGACCCGCGAGGAGCAGCTCGACCGCAACTGGATGGAGCTGTTGCAGGAACTGCGCGTCCTGCAAACGGGCGTACAGATCCTTGCCGGCTTTCTGCTGACGCTGCCGTTCCAGAGCCGTTTTGAAACCCTGGATGACTTCCAGAGGAACCTGTATCTGGTGAACGTGGCCCTGGCCGCCCTGACCACCGCCTTCATCCTGCTCCCGGTCAGCGTGCACCGCCGGCTGTTCCGCAAGCGCCTCAAGGAGACCTTGGTGACAAGCGCGGACAACATCACCAAGATCGCCCTGGGCGGCGTGTCGGCGCTCAGCGTGGGGACGGCCGCCCTCGTCTTTGACGTCACGGCCGGACGGACCGCCGGGCTCACTGCGGGAGGACTCCTGCTGGCGGTGCTCGCCGTCCTGTTGGCCTACGTCCCCCTGCATCTGCACAGGAAGGCCCGGGAGCAGGGAGACTGAGCAGCCCGTCCAGGCAAGGCGCCGGCCAGGAGGGTCAGGCTCCTTCCAGCACCTGGGTGGTGGCCCAGGTCAGGTACTTGCCCGCATTGGCGATGGCTTCCTCCGGGCTTGGTGCGACGTCCAGCAACTGCGCGGCGGCCACCACGCCGTGTCCGGCCAGGTCCTCCGGCGTGACGAGGATCCGCCCGGCCACGACGATCACCGGAATGCCCAGCTCCCGGGCGGCGTCTGCGAGCGCAATCGGCGCTTTGCCGGTGAGTGACTGCGAGTCCATGGAGCCTTCGCCGGTGATGACCAGATCGGCTTCCTTGAGTTGCCCGGCAAGTCCGGTCAGCCCTGCCACGAGCGCGAAGCCGCCTTCCAGCGTGGCCTGCGTGAAGCCCAGGAATGACGCCGGGAAGCCTCCCGCGGCCCCGGCTCCCGGAACGTTGACGTCCCGGCCGGTGGCCTCCCTGAGCAGCGACGCCCAGTTGCGCAGCCCGGCGTCGAGCTTCTCCACGGCGTCCTCGTCGGCACCCTTTTGGGGGCCGAAGACGTGGGCGGCGCCGGTGCTGCCCACCAGCGGATTCCGGACGTCGACGGCGATCCGGAAGTTTACGGCGGCCAGCCGGGGGTCCAGGCCGGAGGCGTCCAGTGCCACCACGTCGGACAGCGCTCCGCCGCCAAGCGGCACCACGTTGCCGGCCGCGTCCAGGGGCTTGAGGCCCAACGCACGCAGGGCGCCGCTGCCGCCGTCCGTCATGGCCGAACCGCCGACGCCCAGCACGATCTCCGTGGCGCCGGCATCCAGGGCCGCGGCGATGAGCTGCCCGCAGCCGTAGCTGTGCGCGCGCAGGGCGTTCTCCGGCGTCGGCTCCATGTGGGCCAGACCGGAGGCCTGGGCCGTCTCGATGACTGCCGTTGCGCGGCCGGCAGCGTCCTTCCGGAACGCCCAGGCCGCGCCGATCGGTGCCAGAATCGGGCCAACGACGGCGTTGAGGCGCTCTTCGTAGCCTGCGGCAACCGCCGCCTCGAGTGTCCCTTCGCCGCCGTCGGCGACCGGGAACTGTGTGGCCACGGCATCGGGATAGACGCGGAGGGCGCCTTCGGCGATGGCGGCGGCTGCTTCAATGGCGGTAAGGGAACCCTTGAACTTGTCCGGGGCGATGAGGATGCGCATGGCACCATCCTGCCAGCAAGCCGTGGGAACGGGCTTGCCAATTCCGCCATTTGGGCATGCAGGCGAGAGCGCCTTCGGTGGCGCCTCACCGCCCCGACGGCAGTCAGCGGGAGCGCAGGCTGCTACTCGCCGTGGCCCTGGTCTCCGCTCATCTGATCCTCGGCCGGAGGCGTTTCGCCCGGGGGCACTCCGCCGCCGGGCTCGAGGCCTGTGATGTTGCCGTTCAGCGGGTCGGGGTTGGGTGAGCTGGCGGAATCTTCCCGCTCGGTTCCCTCCGGCCGCTGTGGGGCGTCGGCGGTTCCGGGCCGGTCAGGGTTGGCGGGGTCGTTTTCGGGATGGTAGCTGCTCATGATTCTGCGATCCTCCATGGTGTGGTTGGTCGGCGAATGGAAACCCGGTGGCACTGGACTAATTGTAAGCATGCTGATAATTCTGGAACAGTCAGATGCCGCGAACTCCGGCCCGAACCGGAGATGATCGAAGGAGCAAGCTGATGGGAATCGGCGACAGCATTGGTAAAGCAGCGGAGAACGCCATGGAGGATCTGGCGGGAACGTCCAAAAAATCGGATGACGCGCACGCGCCGGAACCCGGCTCCGAGGCTGACGACATCCAGGTCCACTCCTCCATCAGCGAAGGCTCCAACGCCATGGACGACGACGGCGATGCCTCACCGGGCGGCGGAACCGGCCGGACGGCTTACACCCCGCAGGGCCCCGGCGCGGAGGCAAGCGGCGGATCCGGCACAGCGTCAGGCGTCAACGAGGCCGACGCCCCTGACGCGCCCGGGGACGTAGCCGGTCCCGCCGGACTCCCCGACCCGGATCCGGACGGGCTCCGGGCGGATCCGTCGGAGGGCGACCAGGACCCGTCCACCGGCATGGGGCGCAGCTAGCCCTGTGTCCGGGCAGCGTCAGTCAGCGCGTCAGGACCAGGCGCCGCGGCTCTCCAGGACGTCCCTCAGCAGGTCGGCACGGTCGGAAACGAGGCCGTCCACGCCGAGGTCCAGGAGCCGGTGCATCTCGGCTGGCTCGTTGACGGTCCACACGTGCACGTAGAGCCCCAGTGAGTGCGCCCGGCGGACGAAGCCGGGCGTCACCACGGGAATGGCGCGGTACCGGACCGGTACCTGCAGGGCGTCCACGTCGCGCAGGACGCGGCCCAGTACGGCCCGCGCCAGGGACCCCAGGCCAGGAACGGCCAGCAACGGCGACAGCGCCACGAACGCGGCGTTTGCCGACGTCCCGGCGGACGACGCGGTGCGACGGCTGAGCAGGCGCAGCACCGCCCGCCGCCGTCGGTCCGAAAAACTGGCGACGAGGACGCGGTCGTGGACGGCGTGCCGTTCGATGGCCTCCGCGAGGCTCCGGACGGAATGCCAGTCCTTGACGTCCAGGTTGAAGCGGGTGTCGGGGAAGGCCGCCACAAGTTCATCGAAGGTGGGCACACCTTCCCGCCCGCCGATCCGGGCCTTGGCCACCTCTTCAGCGGTCAGTTCGGCGATCCTTCCGGCGCGGTCCGTGATCCGGTCCAGTGCGGCGTCGTGAAAGAGGAGGAGGACGCCGTCGGCGGTGGTGTGCACGTCCGTCTCGAGATAGCGGTAGCCATGTCCGACGGCGGCTCGGAACGCTGCCATGGAATTCTCCAGGCCGTCGAGCGAGAAGCCGCGGTGGGCCATCGCAACGGGCCTGCCGGCGCCGCCGCCCGGGGCGGCGAAGAAGGGCAGCGTCACCGTGGGCTTACGGCCGGCTGACGCCGAGTTCGGCGAGCTTTCCCTCAAGAATCTGGGCCACGCCGTCGTCGTCAAAATGCGGCGCCTGCTGGCCGGCGGCGCGGATCGCTTCCGGGTGGCCGCTGGCCATCGCGTAGCCGTGGCCGGCCCAGCGGAGCATTTCGATGTCGTTGGGCATGTCGCCGAAAGCCACCACGTCCCCGGCTTCGATCCCCAGCGAGGCGGCATATTTGGCCAGCGTGACTGCTTTGTTGACGCCGGGAACGGACAATTCCAGCATGGCGACCGTGGGCGCCGAATGCGTCACATTGGCCAGGTCCCCGACGGCGGGAGCCACCGCGGCCAGGAAGTCATCCGCGGTGCCTTCGCGGACGATGGCGAGGAATTTGACGACGGCGTCATCCGCCGCGAGCGTCTCGGAGAGCGGGGCAGGGGTGTACTCGGACAGCAGTTCGCTCGTGTCGTTTTCGATGAAGCCCGGCTCCAGGTGGAAGCCGGTGAGGGTTTCGGCGGCAAACAGCGCGGTCGGACGCAGTTTCTTGATGATCCGGCGGACCTCGAACACGTCCGGGATCGCCATGGTCCGGGCGGAAACCAGCTGACCGGCCTCGAGGTCCCACACCACTGCGCCGTTCGAACAGATGACGGTGCCCGTGTGGCCCAGCTGCTCTTCGAGCGGGTGCAGCCACCGCGGCGGGCGGCCGGTGACAAAGACAAGTTCGACGCCGGCCTCCCGGCAGGCGTGGAACGCACGGACGGTGCGGTCACTGATCTTTCCGTCGTGCCCAAGAATCGTTCCGTCTATGTCACTCGCTACCAACCGCATGGTGCCAGTTTACGTGGGCGGGCGGCCCGGGCCGCGAGGGAGGGTCTGCCAGTACCTGTACCAGCAGGGACTCCCGCAGGCGGAGAAACTCCTGTTGCATGGATAGTGCGCCCTCCTCCCGCGACCGATGCCCACTGAAGCAGGGCGCCAGACCTAACGATCCTTGATCAGGAGACCCATGCTTACCGCCAATGCTTACGCTGCCCCGTCCTCGACCGGGGACCTCATCCCCACCACCATCGAACGCCGCGACGTCGGCCCGCACGACGTCCTCATCGAGATCAAATACGCCGGCATCTGCCACTCCGACATCCACACCGTCCGCGGCGACTGGGGCCCGCAGCAGTATCCGCTGGCCCCCGGCCACGAAATCGCCGGGGTTGTCACGGAAGTCGGCTCCGCCGTCACCCGGCACACGATCGGTGACCGTGTCGGCGTCGGCTGCATGGTCAACTCGTGCCGCGACTGCGAGAACTGCCGCAAGGGTGAAGAACAGTACTGCCTCAACGGCATGACCGGCACCTATGGCGCCGTGGACCGCGATGGCACGATCACCCAGGGCGGCTACTCCAGCCACGTGGTGGTCACCGAAGACTTCGTCCTGCGGATCCCGGACGGCCTCGAGCTCGACGTCGCCGCTCCCCTGCTCTGTGCCGGCATCACCACCTACTCGCCGCTGCGCCACTGGGGCGCGGGCCCCGGCAAGAAGGTCGCCGTCGTCGGGCTCGGCGGACTCGGACACATGGCCGTCAAACTCGCCTCCGCCATGGGCGCCGACGTCACCGTCCTCTCCCAGTCCCTGAAGAAGCAGGAAGACGGCCTGCGCCTCGGCGCCGACAATTACTACGCGACGTCCGACCCCGGCACGTTCGAGACGCTCGCCGGCGCCTTCGACCTGATCATCAACACCGTCAGCGCGTCCATCGACATCAGCTCCTACCTGCAGCTGCTGACCCTCGACGGAGCCCTCGTTAACGTCGGCGCCCCGGCCGAACCGCTTCCGGTGAACGCGTTCGCGCTGATCATGGGCCGCCGGGCCTTCGCCGGTTCAATGATCGGCGGCATCCGGGAAACCCAGGAAATGCTCGATTTCTGCGCCGAACACCAGCTCGGAGCAGAAATCGAAGTCATCCCGGCCGAGAAGATCAACGACGCCTACGAGCGCGTCCTCGCCTCCGACGTCCGCTACCGCTTCGTCATCGACGCCTCGACGCTGGGGTAGCAGCGGGTCCGGCGGTTGCACCCGCTGCGGCGGCGCCGGCCCGGCAGGGTCCGGCGCCGCCGCTTCGGTTCCACGGCATGCACCGCCGCCCGGCGAGTCCATTTTCATTCGGGCCTTTCAGGACCATAGTTATCCCATGAGTGATACGCAACGGCGCGTGCAGCCCAGATTATTGGCCTTCCTCGTGGCACTGGGCCTGCTGGTGCCGCTGCTGGGAGGGCTCTACTTTTGGTCCCAGGGCAGCGCCAACAGCCCCGAGACGGCCCCGAGTCCACCTCCTGTGACGTCCCCAACACCCACCGCAACGCCAACGCCAAAAGCCAAGGCCCCTGCACCGAAACCAAAGCCTCCGGCACCCCCGGTTGACCGCCTCAAAGGGCGGCCCGTCAATATCCTGCTTATCGGCAGCGATACGCGCGAGGACAATGCGAAGGCGACGGCGGGCAGGGTCGCCACCGACCAGCGGGCCGATGCCCTCTTCCTGATCCACGTCAGCGCCGACCGCAAGAACGTCTACGGCGTCTCCGTCATGCGCGACCTCTGGGCTGAAATCCCCGGCTACGGCTACTCCAAGATCAACGACGGCCTGGCATTCGGCGGAGTACCCCTGATGCGGGAAACCGCCAGTGCCTTGTTCGGGCAGCGCATCGACCACTCGATCCTGATCGACTTCGGCAAATTCAAGGGACTGGTCGACGCCCTCGGCGGAGTCAGGGTTAACGTCACCACGCCCTTCACGTCGACGCACGACGGGCGCCACACGTTCCGGCAGGGCGTGCAGAACCTCAACGGCGCCCAGGCCCTGGAGTTCGTCCGGGAGCGCTATGCCTTCGTCGACGGCGACTACCAGCGTGTGCGGAACCAGCAGACCTTCCTGAAGGCGCTGATCGCCGAACTCGTGAGCCCCAAGACGCTGACCAACCCGGTGACGCTCCGCAAGACGGTGGGCTACCTCTCGTCGCTGGTCCCCGTCAGCACCGGCCTTGACCAGTCGGCCATGGCGGGCCTCGCTTACAGCCTGCGGAGCGTCCGGCTGCAGGATGCGGTGTTCCTCTCCTTGCCCACCTCGGGCGTCGGCACGTCTCCCGACGGACGCTCCATCGTCCTCCAGGACACGGTCGCGCTGGCGCAGCTGCGGTCCGCCCTGGCCCGTGACCGCGTGGGCCAGTTCATCAGGGATCGGGGAATCAAGGACCTCCGCTGAGGCAGGCGGACCGCCCACCATTGCATTTAGGCCACACTCCGGGTCCCGCCGGAGCCGTCCGCCGCCCGCGAAAGTAAACTGATGGTGGCAAAGGAGCGGCGGCGATGGACGCTACAGTTCATCATTCGGGGCTGGTTCTTCCGGGCCTCACAGGCACCGAGGGGATCACCGGCAGCTGCCCTGTGGCCGCAGACGGAAGCGGGTGCCTGGCATGACCACGGCACGGGCCCTGCGCCTTCTGACCGCGGTCCTTGTGTTCCTCGCGTTGATCGTGGGGGCCGCACCGGGCGCGCCTCCTGCGCAGGCCGTGTCGCTGCGAGGCCATGACATCTCCTGGCCGCAATGCCCGACGGCGGTGGGCGGCTTTGGCCTGCCCCTTCCGCCCGCTTCGTCCCAGTTCGTCGTCATCGGCCTGACGAAGGGGCTCCCCTTCACCGAAAACCCGTGCCTGGCCAGCCAGCTGAAGTGGGCCACCGACAACCGCAAGCCTGCCCAGGCGTACACCATGGCTGCCTTCCCCACCGCCGCCCAGCTCGCCACCTACAGGACGCAGGGACCCTGGTCATCCGCCACCCGCGCAGGGCAGCTGTCCAACGTGGGCTACGCCGAGGCGCGCTTCGCGATCGCCAGCCTCGTCAAGACGGGCTTCGCACCCCGAGTGGTCTGGATCGACGTCGAACCCCGGCCCGCCCAGCCCTGGCCCACGGCCACGGCAGTGCAGCAGCGTGAAAACCGGTACCTCATCGAAGGCCTGATGCGGGGCCTGCGGGATGCCCGCTACTCCTACGGCCTCTACTCGTTTACCTCCGGCTGGGCAAGCATCACCGGCTCGTGGCGGCTCCCCGGAGTGCCGGTCTGGGCCACTGCCGGCATGCTCGACTACCCGAACGAAGCGCTGGACCGCTGCCGCCAGCCGAGCTTCTCCGGCGGGCGCGTCTATATTTCCCAGTGGTACGACAACACACGGGACTACGACCTCACCTGCGATCCCTACGCGTTCACGCCGCTGCCTATCCCGGCGTCAACGCTCTCGGGCGCAACAGCCGACTTCAACGGGGACTGGAACAACGACATCCTGGCCCGGTATACGGCCCGGGCTGAGCTGTGGATGTACCGCGGTACCGGGCAGGGCGGCAGGCTGGCCGGCGTCCTGATCGGAACGGGCTGGAACGGCTTCGCCCTTGAGACACCCGGGGACTTCAACGGCGATGGCCCGCTGGATGTGCTCGCCAGGGAGACTTCCACGGGCGTGCTGTGGCTGTACAGGGGAAACGGCACCGGCGGCTTCCTGCCGCGCCTGCGGCTCGGCGCCGGCTGGAACGTCATGAACTCCATCGTGGGCCCCGGCGACTTCAACGGCGACCAGCGCGTGGACGTCCTGGCAAGGGAAACCGCCACCGGCGACCTGTGGCTGTACCGGGGAAACGGCACCGGCGGATTCCTGCCGCGCATCCGTGTGGGAACCGGATGGAACACCTTCAACGCCCTGGTGGGCCCCGGCGACTTCAACGGCGACGGCGCCGCGGACGTTCTTGCGAGGGAGACCGCCACGGGGACGCTGTGGCTCTACCGCGGAAACGGCACCGGCGGCTGGCTCCCCCGCACGAGGGTGGGCGGCGGCTGGAACGTCATGACCGCCGTCGTGGGCCCCGGCGACTTCAACGGCGACCGCAGGACCGACATCCTCGCACGCGACAGCTCCGGCGTGCTGTGGCTGTACCCCGGCAACGGCGCCGGCGCCCACCTCCCGCGGGTTCAGGTGGGTCCCGGCTGGAACGGCTTCTCGCCGCTGTTCTGAGCCGCAGCCGCGCAAGCGGGCCTGCCGCAAGCAAGGTGGGGTGACCGTGGGGTGACCGTGCGGTAACCGTGTCCACGACGGCCCGTTGTCATTACACTGGGACGCATGACCGAGCAGGAACCGGCCCCGGTCTGGGCCGATCCGGACGCCGTCGACACTTCCTTGCGCAGTCCGGCACAGCGGTCCCGCACCTTCGCCGGGATCCTGGTCAACACTGCGCTCGCCAACGTCACCACCAGCTATCTGTGGTTCGCCCTGACGTTCTGGGTGTATTTGGAGACGCGCAACGTCATCGCCACCGGAGTGGTCGGCGGCGCCTACATGCTGCTGATCGCCCTTTCCAGCATCAGCTTCGGCACCTTCGTGGACCGCTACCGCAAGCTGGCCGTGATGCGCTTCGCCGCCGGCTTCACCCTGGTGATGTTCGTTTTGTCGGGAGTCATGTTCCTACTGGCACCCACCACCTGGCTGCTGGACCTGACACAGCCGGGGTTCTGGCTGTTTACGCTGATCATCCTGGTCGGCGCGGTGGTGGAGAACATGCGCAACATCGCGCTGTCCACCACGGTCACCATCCTCATCGAGCCGGACCGGAGGGCCAATGCCAACGGGCTGGTGGGCATGGTGCAGGGACTGATGTTCATCGTCACTTCGCTGCTCTCCGGGCTGTCCGTGGGGCTGCTGGGCATGGGGTGGACGATCGTCGTCGCCCTGGTGCTCACCGCCTTGGCATTTGCGCACCTGCTCACTCTGCGCATGCCCGAGGAGGTGCGCGCCGCCGCCACAGATGCGCAAGGCGGATTCGATCTGCGCGGTTCACTCGCTGCCGTGCTTGCCATAGCCGGGTTGTTCGCGCTCATCCTGTTTTCCACGTTCAACAACTTCATCGGTGGCGTCTACATGGCGCTCATGGATCCGTACGGACTGGAGATGTTCTCCGTGGAGATGTGGGGTGCCGTCTTCGCTCTCGGCTCCACCGGGTTCATCGTGGGCGGGGCACTGATCGGCAAGTTCGGGCTCGGCGCCAACCCGCTGCGCACCATGCTCATCGCCGTGGCTGTGATGGGGCTACTCGGTGCGGTGTTCACGCTGCGGGAGTGGGCCTGGCTGTACGTCGCAGGCATCTGGCTGTACCTCGTCCTGGTGCCGTTCGTGGAGGCCGCCGAGCAGACTGTCATCCAGCAGGTGGTGCCCCTGCCCCGCCAAGGCCGCGTGTTCGGATTCGCCATGGCCTTCGAGTCCGCCGCGGCACCGGTCACCGCGTTCCTCATCGCCCCGATCGCCCAGTTCTGGATCATCCCGTATGCGCGGTCCGCCGACGGCGCCGCCCAGCTTGCCCCACTCCTGGGCGAAGGCACCTCCCGCGGCATCGCGCTGGTGTTCCTGGTGGCCGGCATCATCATGATCGCGGCCGCGCTGCTCGCCTTCCTGACCCCGGTCTACCGCCGGGTCTCGGCATCGTACGCGCAGGCTGCTGCAGAGGCACCCCTCAGTGACCCTGCCCTTTGAACGGTCCCGCTTGGACCAGGTTGCCCGCGGCAATTAAACGAAGCAACCTCCGCACATGGGGGATATGCGGAGGTTGCCGCCTCAAAGATACTGGCTGGTAGGTTTCGCACTCAAATTGATAAGACCCGGCCCTGCCGGTCACCCGCGCAATTCGACCGTCACTTTCGCCCACTCAAGGGTGTTGCGTCGGTCACAGTGTCCTGCTATCGTCTATCCGCCCAATGACAAGCATCTCCCACCAGGTGGGAAGTCTTGCACTCAAAGACGCAGGCAGGAATCACATGACGCAGGAACTTCATCCGGAGGGCAACTCCCTCCCGCTCCAAGGCATTCGCGTGCTGGAGCTCGGCAGCTTCATCGCGGCGCCGTTCGCCGCCCGGCTCTTTGGTGACTTCGGTGCCGAGGTCATCAAGATTGAAAAGCCCCAGGGCGGCGACGAGCTGCGGGACTGGCGCAAGACCCGCGGCACCACGTCCATGCTGTTCCGCACCATCGGCCGCAACAAGAAGTCGGTAGCCCTGGACCTCCGCTCCGAAGCCGGGCGCGAGGCGGTCAAGAAGATCGCGACCCAGTGCGACGTGGTCATTGAAAACTTCCGTCCCGGCACGCTCGAGAAGTGGGGCCTTGGCCCCGACGTGCTCCAGGAACTCAACCCGGACGTGGTGATGGTTCGCATCTCCGGCTACGGTCAGACCGGTCCGTACAAGAACCGCGCCGGCTTCGGCAGCTCCGCAGAGTCCTTCGCTGGGCTGCGGTACATCACCGGCGAGCCGGACCGGCCCGCCGGCCGCGCCGCCGCGAGCATGGGTGACACCGTCGCCGGACTCTACGGGGTCATCGGCGCCCTGATGCTCATGCTGCAGAAGGCCCGAGGACTCGGTACCGGCACGTCCCAGGTGGTCGACGTCGCCCTCTACGAAGGTGTCTTCAGCCTGCTCGAATCGCTGGTACCGGACTACGACGCGTACGGCATGGTCCGGCAGCGCACCGGCGGCGCGCTGCCCGGCGTCGTACCCACCGGTTCCTACCTCTGCGGGGACGGCCTGGAGGTGGTCATCGGCGGCAACTCCAACTCCGTGTTCATGCGCCTGATGCGGGCGATTGGCCGCGAGGACCTCGCCGGGGACGAAACCCTCCTCGCCACGGAGGCCCGCGGCGCCCGGGAGGAAGAACTCAACGGCGCCATCTCCGCCTGGACCGGCAGCATGCCCCTCACCGAGGTGCTGGACAAGCTGGACGACGCCGGGGTCCCCGCCGGTCCCGTCTACGACGCCCCGAGCATCGCCGTGGACAAGCACTACCTTGCCCGCGACATGATCCAGACCCACGAGGTGGTCATCGAGGACGAGCCCGAGCTGATCCGCTTTCCAGGCGTCGTACCGAAGATCCCCGGCCATGAGGGCCGCGTGAAATGGATCGGCCCGGAGCTGGGCCAGCACACCGCAGGGGTCCTGCAGGAGCTCGCCGGCATGGACGCCGACGAGATCGCCGCGCTCGGACTGCAGGAGGTGCGCTGACATGCGGGTGGAAATCACCGACGTCTTCCTGCGCGACGGACTGCAGGACGAACCCGTCATCGTGTCAACAGCGCACAAGCTGGAGATTGCCGAGGCTCTGGCCGCCGCCGGTGTGAAGCGCATCGAAGCGGCCTCGTTCGTGAACCCGAAGCGGGTGCCCCAGATGGCCGACGCCGCAGAGATCATTTCCTCCTTGCCGGCAGTCCCGGGAGTCACCTACACCAGCCTGGCGCTCAACGGGAAGGGCATCGAACGGGCCGTCGCCGCCGGGGCAACAGACATCCAGGTGGTCACCTCGGCCAGCCAGGCGCACAGCAACGCCAACGCAGGGCAAGCCATCGAGGATGCCCTCGCCAGCCTCGGCGCGGCTGTCGCCGGGTTCCCGCACGCCCGCTTCTTCGCAGGCATCTCCACCGCCTTCACCTGCCCCTTCGAAGGCAGCATCGACCCCGGCCACCTGCTGCGCGTGGTCCGCGCCTTCAAAGACATGGGCATCACCGACGTCGGGCTCGCTGACACGCTCGGCACCACACCCACCGAACAGGTGATGGCCAGCCTGCAGCACGTCCGCGACGCCGAACCGGAGCTGACCTACTACCTCCACCTCCACAACGCCCACGGCCAGGCGCTGGGAACGGCGGGCGCAGCGGTGGACGCCGGCGTCGTCCGTTTTGACGCCGCACTGGGCGGATACGGCGGCTGCCCGTTCGCCCCCGGGGCGCACGGCAACATCGCCACCGAGGAACTGGTCCGGCACCTGCACAGCAGCGGCCACGACACCGGCGTTGACGAGGACCGCCTCGCCGATGCCGTCCGGCTGGCCCGCGACGTGGTGATGCACTCCCCCGCCGCCGGGCTGCTGGACCCTGCCCGCTAAAACCTGCCCGCTACGGGCTTTCCACCCCAGCCCTCAAACAACCGATCAAATTAAGAATTCCTACTCACCGTTTTGGAGACGATGATGTCTACAAGCCCACGCACCACGGAACTCACTGACGACCCAACGGACACTGCCATGAGCGAGACCTCCCCCGGCCCCGCCGGCGGCATCGAACATCCGGTAACCCGCACCGCGGGTCCGCGGCCCGGCACCCACTACTCCGGCCGGCCGGGATTCCGGATCGCCAGCGTCCCGGCGCCCCTCTACCTCGTCCTCGCGGGCCTGGTCCTTGCCGCCGCCCTCACGGGCAACCTTCCGGACACCATGGTGGCCGGCTTTGCCACCACCATCCTGCTCGGCGGACTGTTCATCTGGATCGGCAACCTGTTCCCGATGATCCGGGACTTCGGGCTCCCCACCGTCCTGTGCACGTTTGCACCCGCCACCCTTGCCTTCTTCGGCCTGATGCCGGAGAACATCATCACCGTTGTGCAGAACTTCGTGGATGGACAGGGTTTCCTGGACTTCTTCGTGGTGGGCATCATCGCCGGCTCGATCCTTGGCATGCCCCGGGCACTGCTGCTAAAGGCCGGCCCACGCTTCGCCGTGCCCCTAATCGGCTGCCTCATCGCCACCTTT
Source organism: Arthrobacter sp. Soil_N43 (assembly GCF_057655195.1). Taxonomy (NCBI): domain Bacteria; kingdom Bacillati; phylum Actinomycetota; class Actinomycetes; order Micrococcales; family Micrococcaceae; genus Arthrobacter; species Arthrobacter sp. Soil_N43. The sequence continues at coordinate 29,414 of NZ_JBDGML010000118.1, read as the reverse complement.
GTTTTGGTGGGTCTGATCGCCGCGCTGACCGGCTTCGGGTTTGTCGAAGGCATCCTCTTCATTGCCGCCCCCATCATGGCCGGCGGCCTCGGCGTCGGAGCCCTGCCCATGTCCGAGATGTACGCCTCGGCAACCGGCGGGGACTCTGCCACCTTCATGGGGGACCTGATGTCCGCCGTCGTGATGGCCAACGTGGTCTGCATCCTCATCGCCGGCATCTACAACGGGCTGGGCAAGCGCAAGAAGCAGCTCTTCATCGGCTTCAACGGCCACGGCCAGCTGCTGCGGATCAGCGGCCGCCCCGATGAGCTGGCCCTGCCGCCCAAGCGCGACACGTCCTCCTTCATCGCCCTGGGCAAAGGACTCCTCATCGCCGGCAGCCTCTTCATCTTCGGCAACCTCGCGGCCGCGTTCCTCCCCGGGCTGCACCCCTATGCCTGGACGATCATCGCCGCGGCCGCCGTCAAGATCTTCGGACTGCTCCCGCAGGACGTCGAAGACTCCACTGCCGACTGGGGCGACCTGATCGGCGCGGTCCTGGTCCCCGCGCTCCTGGTGGGCGTCAGCCTCACCTACATCGACATCACCGAGGTCCTGGCCTCGCTGAGCAACCCGCTGTTCATCCTGCTCACCGTGTGCACCGTCATTATCGCGACCCTGACCTCCGGCGTCCTCGGCTGGCTGGTGAAGTTCAACTTCGTGGAAGCGTCCATCACGCCCGGCCTGGTGATGGCGGACACCGGAGGCAGCGGTGACGTGGCCGTCCTGAGCGCGGCCAACCGACTGCACCTCATGCCGTTCGCGGCCCTGACCAACCGCCTCGGCGGTGCGCTGGTCCTCTTCGTGACCTCGCTGATCGTCCCGTTCCTCGCCTGACAGCCTTTACACAAGCAGCAATGGATTACGACGGCGGTGCCCTGCCACTACTGCGGGGCACCGCCTCCACACCCCACCCAAAGGACCACCATGATTGACAACGTCCTGGCCGTTGACGGCCGCACACCCGCCATTTCCGGCAACGCCTGGGTAGCCCCCACGGCCACCGTCGTCGGCTCCGCAACCATCGGCGCGGGCACGGGAATTTTCTACGGGGCTGTGGTGCGGGCGGACATGGAGGCCATCAGCATTGGCGCGGACAGCAACATCCAGGACGGCGCTGTTGTCCACGCCGATCCGGGCTACCCGGCACGGATCGGCAGCCGGGTCAGCGTGGGGCACGGAGCCGTGCTGCACGGCTGCACCATCGGTGACGGCGCGCTCATCGGGATGAATGCCACCGTCCTGAACGGCGCCGTCATCGGCGCCGGCTCGCTGATCGCCGCCAACGCACTGGTGCTGGAGGGCACAGAGGTTCCGCCGGGATCCCTGGTGGCAGGCGTCCCCGGCAAGGTGCGCCGCCCCCTCACACCCGAAGAAATCGAGCACTGCAGCCAGAACGCCGCCACCTATACCGGGCTGGCCCGGAAGCACCGCGGCGCCGTGCCGCTGGCCCCGTCCGTCCGATAGAGCCTTGCCCGAAGACAGAAAGATAAGAGAAGCCATGACGAGCACCAGTACCCAACTTCCAGCCGGCGGCAAGGCGGCTGCCCTGCCGGACGACGGCCATGTGTCCGCGATCGTCGCCGACGTGGTGGCCGTGCGCGCAGGCCACCTGTTCGGGCTGATGGGCAACGGCAACGCCCACCTCATCAGCCGGCTCACCCGCCGTGGTTTTCCCTTCACGTCGGCCCGGCACGAATCCGCAACCGTCGCCATGGCAGATGCCTACCATCGGGCCACCGGGGGTGTGGCGGCCGCCACCACCACCTACGGCGCGGGCTTCACCAACGCCTACACCACCCTCGCCGAGGCACGGATCGCCCGGATCCCGCTGGTCCTGGTGGTGGGAGATGCACCCTCCAGCGGTCCCCGGCCGTTCGATATCGACCAGACGAAGGCGGCTGACGCGGCCGGCGTGGTTACCCTCATGGCGGGCCCGGGCAACGCCGCCGCCCTCACGCACCGTGCATTCGACCTCGCCCTGCAGACCGTCCAGCCCGTGGTGCTGGCCATTCCCTACGACTGCGCCACCGTCCAGGCCTCGGACCCGGAACCGCTCGAACCCCTGCCCGCAAAGCCCCTGTGGCCCGCGGAACCGGCCCAATTGGACCGCGTGGCGGGCCTGCTCGCCGCGGCGGAACGGCCGTTGATCCTGGCAGGGCGCGGCGTCCTTCTGGGCCAGGCCACTGAACCCCTGCGAGACGTGGGCGACCGGCTCGGAGCCCTCTTCATGACCTCGGTCATGGCAGCCAACGCCTTTGGCAGTCCCTGGGATTTGGGCATCGCCGGCGGATTCACCCGCAGCCACCGCCTCGACGTCGCACGCCAGGCCGACCTCGTCCTGGTGGTGGGAGCCAGCCTCAACACCTTCCAAACGCGCTACGGAACGCTGTTCCCGGCCGGAACCCGTATCATCCGCGTGGACAACGAACCGGACCCGGGACACCCCGCGGCGGAGTACATCCGCGCCGACATCCGCCCGTTCATCGAGGGACTGCTGGAACGGCTCCCAACAGCCACCTCCACCTGGCGCGCCCGGGTCCCGGAAGTATCCCAGGCCGAGTTCCGGTCATCCCGGCCCAGCGAGGACCCCGACGAGTTCGGCCCCGACGGACGCCTGAACCCCCGGGCGGTCGTCGCCGCCCTTGACCGGATCCTGCCGGCGGAACGTTCGGTGGTGATGGACGGCGGGCACTTCATCGGCTGGGCGCCGATGTACCTTTCCGTACCGGACCCGCACGCCATGGTCCTGGTCGGCACCGCCTTCCAGTCCATCGGCCTGGGCTTCGGCTCCGCCGCCGGCGTGTCGGTGGCCCGGCCGGAACGCACCACCGTCCTGGTCAGCGGCGACGGCGGCGGACTGATGGGTTTGTCCGATTTCGAGACCTTCCTCAGGGCCACCCGCAAGGGTGTGGTCGTGGTGCTCAACGACTCCGCCTACGGGGCAGAGCTGCACCAGTATGCCGCCAAGGGGCTCCACGACCAGGCGATGCTGATTGACGAAGTGGACTTCGCCGCCGTCGGACGCGCACTGGGCGCCCACGGCACGAAAGCCCGCACGCTGGCGGACCTGGACCAGCTGCGCGAGTGGCTCACCACCCACGAGGAGGGCGTGTTCGTTCTCGACGTGGCCATTTCGCAGAAGGTGGTGGCCGAGTTCATGGCGGAGTCCGTGGCCGCCAGCGGCTAAGCGGACACCATAAGCTGGCCCCATGCCGTCTACTGACACCAACGGAAGCAACCGGACCCTGGAACGCGCCGCCGCCATCCTTGATGCCGTGGGCCGGTCCGCCGTCTCAGCCAGCGAGCTATCCCGGCGGACCGGACTGTCGCTCTCAACCGCGCACCGGCTGGCGCTGCAGCTGGCCGACTACGACTTCCTGCGCCGCACCGACAGCGGCGCATTCCGGCTCGGGGACCGGTTCGTCCGGTCGGCACTGGAGAATGCGGGCATACCTGTCCTCAATGACCTGCGGGACCACACCGGTGAGACTGCGCAGCTCTGGGTGCGGCGGGGCGACGAACGCGTCTGCCTGCTCAGCGCCGACAGCCGGCACGAACTCCGTGCCACCCTGCCGCCCGGCTCCCGGCTGCCGCTGCCCCAAGGTTCCAGCGGCCGCCTTCTGGCCGCCGAAGAGGAGGCCCTGGCCGAGCTGGCGTCAGTGGGCTGGATCGAGTCGGTGGGTTCCCGCACGCCCGGGCTGGGCTCCGTCAGTGCCCCCGTACGCACGGACGAAGGGATTATCGCCGCGGTCTGCCTGGCCATGCCCCTGGCCCGGGTATCCGAATCTCCCGGCAAGGACCATGGCGGCCTCGTGGTTCGGGCAGCAGAGCGGATCGCCGAAGCTGTGGAGCGACGCAACTAGCCCGTCGAACCCCTGACCACCAGCGAGCTGTCGAGCGTTACATGCGGTTCCTCCAGCTCCAGTCCCTCCATGAGCGCCCGGAGCTGCTGGCCGGCCTTGCGCCCCAGCGGCATCCCCGGCAGATGCACGCTGGTCAGGCCGGGGTTACTCGTTGCCGAGTAGGGCAGGTCGTCGAATCCCGCGACGGCCAGTTCCTGCGGAATGCGGACACCGGCCACACGCGCCTCCTGCAGCACACCGTAGGCGTGTGTGTCGGTACCGCACACGACGGCGGTGACGCCCGAACGCTGCCACTGCGGCCAGGCCCGGGCGAACGCCTCGGCAGCCGCCCCGACGTCGATCGTGGTGCTCATGATGCAGTCCGACGGCACTGAAACCCCGCGCCGCCGGGCCTCCTCCAGGAACGCGTTGCGCCGCACGTCGAAAGTGGCCGTGCCGGTCACGCTGTCGATGTAGGCCGCACGCGTGTGCCCCGAATCGGCCAGGTGCGCCGCCAGTTCACGTGCGCCATGCGCGACGTCCAGGTTGACGGAGGCGGCGTAGCCCTCCAGGCCGGGTGCATCAAGCAGCACCAGGGGCCCGGCCACGGAGAGTTCGTCGAGGAAGCCGGCGCTGGGGGCATCCACCAGGAGGCCGGCGGGCCGGAGCGCCATGAGCTTCCGGACGTCCTCAGCCTGCGGAAATTCCCCGGCGTCCGTGACGGACAGCAGTAGCTGATACGAGGCGCCGAGCGATTCCCGCACTCCGGCGATCACCTTGGCAAAAAACGGGTTGGAAATGTCCGGGGCCACCAGGATCACGATCGAACTCACGCCCTTGGCCAGCGAGCTTCCGATGCCGTCCACCACGTAGCCCAGCTCGGAGATGGCCGCCCGCACACGCGAAATGTTGTCCTCAGACACGCGCCCCCGGGTCTTCCCGTTGGCCACCAAGGACACCGTGGCGGTGGAAACGCCGGCGCGTTCGGCCACCATCGCGGCCGTGACACGGGGCGCCCGGGCGTTGGGCCGATCGATGGTGTCCATGTATCGATCGTAGCCAAGGTTTCCCGCTTTCAGGCATCCCATGGCATCAAGCGCTTGACGCAATCCACGTTAAGCGCTTGACGTTCGCCTCGGAAGGATGCGAGGATTCCCGTGAACGCTTTACCCCAATGACGTGGAGACAACCATGGAACCCCAGCCCCTGACCCCGGCACCCAAGAAGATCATTCTTGACTGCGACCCTGGACATGACGACGCCGTGGCATTGCTGCTGGCCCACGGCAACCCGGATATCGAACTGCTCGCCGTCACAACCGTGGTGGGCAACCAGACCCTCGAAAAAGTCACCCGCAACGCGCTCTCGGTGGCCACGATTGCCGGCATTACCGGCGTCCCGTTCGCCGCAGGCTGCGACCGCCCCCTGGTCCGCACCATCGAAACCGCCCCCAGCATCCACGGCGAGACCGGCATGGACGGCCCCGACCAGCCTGAGTCCGCCATCGAGCTGGACCCGCGCCACGCCGTCGACCTGATCATCGAAACTGTGATGGCGCATGAACCGGGCACGGTCACCCTGGTCCCCACCGCGGGCCTGACCAACATCGCCATGGCGGCCCGCAAGGAACCGCGCATCGTGGAACGCGTCAAGGAAGTCGTCCTCATGGGTGGCGGCTACCACGTGGGCAACTGGAGCGCCGTCGCTGAATTCAACATCATCATCGACCCCGAAGCCGCACACATCGTGTTCAACGAAAAGTGGCCGGTGGTGATGGTCGGCCTCGACCTCACGCACCAGGCACTCGCCACGCCGGAGATTGTTGGCCGGATCGCGGCCATCGGCACCAAGCCGGCCACGTTCGTGATGGAACTGATGGAGTTCTTCACCAAGACCTACAAGGACGCGCAGGGCTTCGACTACCCGCCGGTCCACGATCCGTGCGCAGTTGCCTACGTCATCGACCCCACAGTCATGACCACCCGCAAAGTCCCGGTGGACATTGAGCTGCAGGGGAAACTGACGCTCGGCATGACCGTGGCCGACTTCCGCGCGCCGGCCCCGGACGACTGCCACACGTCCGTCGCGGTGGACCTTGACCACCAGAAGTTCTGGGATCTCGTCACCGATGCGATCGTCCGGATCGGAGAGCCCGACGGCGGCGCTCCCGCCGCCACGGCAGCGGAGGCCACCGCCATGGCCGGGGCCGTTACCGCAGCCGCCGCAGCAGGAGGGGCCAAGTAAATGACCACCTTGATCGCCGACACCAAGTCCACCCGCGCCAACGTCACGGCGCTCGTCGTCGCACTGCTGGCCGCCTGCGTGGCGTTCCAGCTCAACGCCTCCATGCTCAGCCCGGCCCTGGTCACCATGGGCAACGAGCTTCACACGGACCAGGCCGTCATCGGCCTGTCCCAAACGTGGTTCTTCACAGCGGCGGCCTTGTTCTCGCTCTTCCTCCCGCGCCTCAGCGACATCGTGGGCCGCAAGAAGATCCTGCTGGGCATGATGCTGCTGATGGCCGTCGGTTCCGTCATCGCTGCGCTCGCGCCCGACGTCACATGGCTCTTCGTGGGCCGCATCATCCAGGGCGTCAGCGGCCCCACCGTACCCCTGTGCCTCATCATGCTCCGCTCCGCCGTCAGCAACCCGCGGCAGTACGGTGCCCTCATGGGCCTCATCACGGCGGTCAACGGCGGCGTGGCCGGCGTCGACTCGTTCGTCGGCGGCTACTTTGCCGAGAACTTTGGATTCCGCAGCATCTTCTGGCTCATGGTCATCCTGGCCCTGGCGGCAACGGTCCTGATTGCCGTCCTGGCCGGAGAGAGCAGGCCGGCCGCAGGCACCAGCATGGACTGGCTGGGCGTGTTCTTCATCGTGATCGCGGTGGGGGCACTCCTGACCGCACTGAACGAAGGTTCCAAGCTTGCCACGGCCTTCTCCAGCGGCACCCTGACGCTCGCCGTCGGCCTGACCGTGCTGGCAGCCGCCGCGTTCTGCGCGTTCTGGACAGTGGAGAAACGTGCAAAGTCGCCCATGGTGGAAACCGTGCACCTTCGCCAGCGCTCCACCTGGGCGCCGCTGCTCACCACTACGCTCACCATGACCGGCATTTTCGCCGTCATCAACGGCATCGTTCCGGCGTACGTCCAGGCGGCCGACCCGGGCTTCGGCGTCGGCCCCACCGAAATGTCCCTGCTCATCCTCACGCCGTACGCCCTGCTGGGCTGGCTCTTCGGACCGATCAGTGGCCGCCTGGCCCCGGTCTTGGGCTACACAAAGGTCCTGCGCATCGGCCTGCTGGGCAGTCTGGCGGCCTTGGCGATCATCGCGTTCCTCGGCCTCAACAACCTGCCGATGATGATGGTCGGCACGGCACTGCTGGGGATCACATACGCCGGCACGGTCAACATCATGCTGAACGGGCTCGGTGTGGTTCTCTCGCCGCCCGGCAACCCCGGCTTCCTTCCGGGCATGAACGCCGGCGCCTTCAACCTCGGCGCCGGGCTGAGCTTCCTGGTCCTCCCGGCCGCGCTCGTCGCGACGTCGTCCCTGGCGGACGCGAAGGCGTCCTACCTGACCGTCGTGGTCGTGGGCCTCGCCATCACCACGGCAGCCTTCGCCGCGTCCCTCCTGATCCCCAAGCCCGTCGACGCCGAGGTCACCGCATGAGCACCGCAGCCAGCACTAGCGCTCCAGCGTCGAGGATCGTCGTCGTTGGTTCCCTCAATGCCGACCTCACCATCTACTGCGACCGGCTCCCCCAGCCGGGCGAGACGGTCCACGGCAACGGCTTCGCCGTCAACCCGGGCGGCAAGAGCGCCAATCAGGCGGTGGCCGCCAGCAAACTCGGCGGCCAGGTCAGCCTGGTGGGTGCCATCGGCGACGACCCGAACGGCGCCATGCTCCTCGAGTCGACGGAACGCGCCGGGGTGGACGTCTCTCGCGTCCGCCGCGCCGCCGATGCCGCCACCGGCGTCGCCATCATTTCGGTCGATGCCGCCGGCGAGAACAGCATCATCATCTCGGCCGGCGCCAACGGCAGCCTGTCCCCCGCGGACGTCAAGGCCGCCGCTGACGTTTTCGACGACGCCGCAGTGGTCTGCCTCTGCCTGGAGGTCGGCCTCGACACGGTTGCTGCCGCCGCCCAGGCAGGGCACGACGCCGGCGCAACGGTCCTGCTGAACCTTTCGCCCTACGCCGAGGTCTCCCAGGCCCTTGCCGGACTGAGCGACGTGCTGCTGGTGAACGTGCATGAGGCCTCCCTATTCCTGGGGAAGGACGCCATGCCTGGCGCGGATGCGGACGCCGCCGAATGGGAGCCGGTGCGGAAGCAGTTCGCTGACCGTGGCCTGCAGCGGGTGCTGGTGACGCTGGGTGCCCACGGTTCCGTCGTCTTGGACTCCCAAGCCGCGGGCACACACCACATCACCCGGATTCCGCCCACCAAGGTCGTCGCGGTGGACACCACCGGCGCCGGCGATGCCTTCACGGGCGCCGTGGCCGCGCGGCTGGCTGCCGGGGAATCCCTGGACGAGGCGGCCGCGTTTGCCTCCGTAGCTGCGGCCCTGGCCGCCACCAAGAAAGGCACCCAGACCGCATACCCTGACACCGCCGAGGTACAGCTCTTGCGTAACACCCAGTCCCGCAGGAGCTGATGCTCAGAGCCGCTTTCCCTGCCCAGGCGCTCAGCGGGCCTGCGGAATGTGCGTCTCTGTCCCACCCGGCTCAGCTGTATCCTCGGCGGCGGCGGCCGTGATCGACTCGGCCAGGCTCCGGTCATGGCGCGAGATGAAGTAATGGACCACGGCCGCCACGGTTGCTCCGATGAACCAGGAGAACGCCGACATGGCGCCAAATACGGGAACAAGTGCGAAGACCACGGCCGGGACAGCCGAGACGAGGAACGAAATGACCGCCTTCTGGTTCCAGCCGCCCGTGTACGTGTAATAACCCTCTTCCCGGAAGAGGTCTCGAACCAGCACGTGCTGCTTGCGGAGCACATAGTAGTCAACCATGATGATCCCGAACAGCGGCCCGAGCAGGGCGCCGAGCCCTCCGAGGAAAAGGTTGATCACCACAGGGCTGTTGAAGAGGTTCCAGGGCGTAATGACGAGCGCGATCATTGCCGAGATCAGGCCGCCGCGCTTGAAATCGATCCGCGAGGGCCAGGCGTTCGCAAGGTCGTAGGCCGGCGAGACGAAGTTTGCCACAACGTTGATTCCCAGCGTTGCGACCGCGAAGGTGACGGCGCCGAGCAGAAGCGCCCAAATGTTGTCGATCCGCCCCACAATCTCCACCGGGTCATAGATGTGCTCCCCGTACACCTGGAACGTTCCGGCCGTGACGACGACGGAGACCACGGAGAACGCGATGAAGTTCACGGGCAGCCCCCACACGTTCGCCGTGCGCACGGCCTTCCGGGACGGTGCAAACCGGGAAAAGTCGCAGAAGTTGAGCATCAGGGTGGAGAAATAGGTCACTGTCAACGCCACGGCGGCCAAGAAGGCATGTGCTACTCCCCATTGCGCCTGTCCGCCCGGCAGTTCGACGGAAATCTGCCATCCGGCGTGGATCAGGATGTAAACGACCAGCACTCCCATCACCGCCCACACCGCGGGACCGGCCCAGTCCTGGAACCTCCGGATCGTCTCCATGCCGTTCCGCAGGAGAAGAAGCTGGAGCGACCACATCAACACGAAGGCCAGCCAGCCCAGCGTCGATTCGCCCAGGAAATTGTTTTCCGTCAGGACCGCCAGGTCGGGCCAGATCTTCAACGCGATGATGATGACGGCCCGGGAGGCGAGCCACGTCTGGATGCCGTACCAGGCGATGGCCACGAGTGCACGAAGAAGGGCGGGCAGATTGGCCCCAAACGTTCCAAACGAAATCCGGGCGAGCACGGGATAGGGAACACCGGTCTTCTGGCCGGCGTATCCGGAGCAGTTCATCAGGAAGAAAACGATGACAATCCCCGCCACCAGCGCAAGAAACACCTGCCACGCACCCAGGCCCAACGCGAAAAGACCGGCCGCGAAGGTGTATCCGCCGAGCGAATGGATATCGGACATCCACATGGCAAACAGCGAATAGAAGCCCCACGTACGATGTTCGGCCGGTGCGAGGTCTTCGTTGTAAAGCCGCCGGCTGGCCCCTGGTGGAATTGCGTGAGACACCCGATCCTCACTTCCCGGACTTTCCACATGCGGAGAGAAAGTTCAGCCCCGGAGGGCCGACCAGACCTACCCATTGCTGTCAATATACCCAGCAGGGCATCGTCCGGGTAGCAGCCGGCTGAAATGCCGAAAGCTGGCTCCAGGCGTGCTGAGACCATGGAGCCAGCCTTTTCCGGCGAGTGCCCTCAGAGATGAGGCCGTTCAAGCCTCCCCCCAACAAGGTTTGAAGAACACTGCCGAGACACAGGCTATTCGCATGCGGAGAAGCAGGCAACGGGCGCGGGACATGACGTTTCCTGCAGCCGGGGCCGGGACCCGCCCGTGCGTCAGCACGTTAGTCAGCCGCTTCGCGGCCTGAGGTCCTTCGCGAACGCCAGCCGTCCGATGGTCTCGGGATCGGCGGACAGGTCAAAGTGCGGGGTGTACCCGGCGTTCAGGTACAGGTGCCTGGCTTCCGGCTGGCGCGGGCCGGTGCTGAGGTAGATCCTGCTGTACCCCCTCGCGGCGGCGAGCTGTTCCAGCTCCGCCAGGACCCAGCGGTGTTGGTTCCCGGTCGGGCGAACGCGCCCGCACCCCAGCCGGACGTCCCCGGTCCCACACCGAACAGCCGGCGCGGGACCTTCCCTCCGCGACCCACAGGGTCGTGCCCGGAGGAGACGAGGAGCCGTCCTGTGGACTGTGCACCCTCGGACGTCAGGAGGTGCGCTCAGTCCCGATTCCGGAGGAGTGCAGTGACCGAAGCAGCGGATTGGCGGAGCGCGCCACCTCCGGTCCAGGGAGCCTGGCCTCAATGAAGGCCTTGGCTCGGATCGTCACATCCGACTGCGGCGATGTCGCCACAAAATGCCCGGGCATCCCGTCCGCGGCAACCGTCAGCCCGGGCCCGAGGAACTGCAGCAGCCCTGCCCTGTGCAGCGCCAGCATCTCCCGCAGCCGCCGGGGCGGCGGACCGGAATCCACGAAGCTAAAGAAACCGTGCCACCAGCCCTGGACGTCCTGGTGGCCGGCGAACCGCCGCCCGCCAAAGGGCCGGTCCAGCCTTCGGGCCGGCCGTTACCGAAACTGCCTGCCAGCGGCGGCGCGGTAGCGCCCGAGCACGTCGGGGGCCGGGGTCGCGGTTACGACGGCGGCCCTCGTGGCCTGCCACTCAGGGAAGGCGCCCAGAAGCACGCCGGCAGCCTGCCGGGCCGCGCCGTCGGCCACGTACTCCCCCGGCTCCGGCACCACGACGGGCAGGCCGAAGATGGCCGCCGCGACCTGCTGGACGGCCGCGGACCGCGCGCCTCCGCCAACGAGGATGATCCGCGCTGCGGAAACCCCCAGGTCCGTAAGCGCCTTCAGCCCGTCCGCGAGGGAGCAGACAATTCCCTCGACGGCGGCGCGGGCAAGGTTCTCCGGCGTGAAATTCTGCAGCGTCATTCCGTGCAGCGAACCCGTCGCGTCCGGAAGGTTGGGGGTCCGCTCACCCTCGAAGTACGGCACGAAGGCCAGGTCGCCGGCGCCGGGGCCGGCCGAGAGCGCGAGCTCGGAAAACCGCGGCAGGCTCACCGAAAGCAGTGCCGCGGTCGCATCCAGCACGCGGGAGGCGTTGAGGGTGCACACCAGGGGCAGGTAGTGCCCCGTTGCGTCAGCAAAGCCCGCAACAAGGCCGGCGGGATCAGCCGTGGGCCTGTCGGCGACGGCGAAGACCGTGCCGGATGTTCCGATCGAAACCACGACGTCGCCCACAGCGGCGGCCACGCCGAGCGCCGCCCCGGCGTTGTCCCCCGCGCCGGGGCCGATCAGGGCGCCGGCGGGCGTGGCGAAGTCACTGGCGAGTGGTGCCAAGACCGCAGGCAGGACGGGAATGTGCCGGAGCGTGCTCTCGAGCACCTCGGGGAGGTAGGCGCCGGTAGCGGGTGACCAGTAGCCGGTTCCGGAGGCATCCGAGCGGTCCGTCCGCAGCGCGGCCAGGCCCTCCGCGCCGCTTCCGGGTCCGAACCCGGCCAGCCGCCAGCTAAGCCAGTCGTGCGGGAGGCAGACGGCGGCCGTGCGGGCTGCGTTGTCCGGTTCGTTCTCGGCCAGCCATCGCAGTTTGGTGGCCGTTATCGAAGCGACCGGCACCGTGCCGGTGGTTCTGGCCCAGTGCAGCCTGCCGGCGTCGTCGCTCCCCCGTCCGGCTTCCTTGATCAGGGCCGCCGCAGACGGGGCGGAACGCGTGTCGTTCCACAGCAAGGCGGGGCGGACCACGTCGCCGGAAGCGTCCAGGCAGACCATCCCGTGCTGCTGGCCGCCTACCGAGATCGCGGCAACGCCGTCGAGGCCGCCTGCCTGGGCGATCGCGGCCTGAAGCGCCTCCCACCAGGCGTCGGGGTGCACCTGGGTGCCTCCCGGATGCGGGGCTGACCCGTGGCGCACCAGCGCACCGGTCTCTGCGTCACGGATGACGATCTTGCAGGATTGGGTGGAGCTGTCCACTCCGGCGACCAGGGGCATGGGGCTGTTCTTTCAGTCGGGTCCCCCGCCGTGGCGGGGGCCGTGGCAGGAGGCTGGTGCCGCCGGGCCCGGAGGGGCGGGCCCGGCGGCGGTTCAGGATTCCGTTGTCAGCGGGCGCCGAGCAGGTGCTCGATGGCCAGCTGGTTGAGGCGGACGAAGGCGAACGACCGCTGGGCGGCCGCGTCGGCGTCGAACTCCGCGAAAGCGGACGCGTCAGCCAGCAGATCCGCGGTGGTCTCGCCGGCCGCGAGCGTGGGTTCGCCGAGTTCGAAGACGCCGGAGGTCTTCAGGGCCTCCTGGACGTCGGGGTCGGCACGGAACGCCAGGGCGCGTTCCTTCAGCAGCAGGTACATGGCCATGTTGGACTTTGCGGATTCCCAGACGCCGTCGTAGCCGTCGGTGCGGGATGGCTTGTAGTCGAAGTGCCGCGGGCCGTCGTACTTGGGGCCGCCGTTGGGGAAACCGTTCTCGAGCAGGTCCACCGTGAAGAACGCGCTGGTCAGGTCGCCGTGGCCGAACACCAGGTCTTGGTCATACTTGATGCCGCGCTGGCCGTTGAGGTCGATGTGGAAGAGCTTGCCCGCCCACAGCGCCTGCGCAATGCCGTGGGTGAAGTTCAGGCCGGCCATCTGCTCGTGGCCGGTTTCCGGGTTGAGGCCCACAATGTCCCCGTGTTCCAGCTGGGCGATGAAGGCCAAGCCGTGGCCCACCGTGGGCAGGAAGATGTCGCCGCGGGGCTCGTTGGGCTTGGGCTCCAGGGCGATCCGCAGGCCGTAGCCCTTTTCTTTGATGTAGGCAGCGGCTGTGTCCACACCCTCCTTCATGCGGTCCAGCGCGGCTGAGAGGTCTTTGGAACCGTCATATTCGCTGCCTTCGCGTCCGCCCCACATGACGAAGGTTTCGGCGCCCACCTCGGCCGCCAGGTCGATGTTCTGCAGGACCTTGCTGAGCGCGAACCGGCGGACGGACCGGTCGTTGGAGGTGAAGCCCCCGTCCTTGAAGACCGGATGGCTGAAGAGGTTGGTGGTCACCATCGGGGTCTTCAGGCCGGTCTCGGCGAGGGCTGCCTTGAAGTTCTTCAGGATCAGTTCGCGCTCGGAGGACGTGGCATCGAAGGGGACCAGGTCGTTGTCGTGGAAGGTGATGCCGTACGCGCCGAGTTCGCTGAGCTTGTGGACGGCCTCAACGGGGTCCAGTGCGGGGCGGGTGGCGACGCCGAAGGGATCGGCGCCGGTCCAGCCGACGGTCCACAGGCCGAAGGTAAAGCGGTCTTGCGGGGTTGGCGTAACAGCCATAGTGAGCACCTCATTGGGCTAGCAGGAGTGTGGTTTCGGAAAGGAAAACGAATTAGTTTGGAATCTGAACTATATGGCTTGTGATGAACTTGGGTCAACAGTTTTTGGCACTGAGCCGAAAAGAAACAGCGGAAGGGCAGAAGATGCGCGGGGCAAACAGTGCAGGGTGAGGCTCCCGGCCGGGTGCAGGACGTGCGGCGGCAGAACCTGGCCGTGGCATTGGGCGCCATCCAGCGGACGGAACGCTCCACCCGCGCCGAGATCGCCGCACGCACGGGCCTGACCAAGGCGTCGGTTTCGAGCCTCGTCGCGGGCCTGCTGGAAACCGGACTGGTCGAGGAAGTGGGGGTAACCCGCGACGGCGAGCGCGGCCGGCCCGGCAGCGGACTCGTGCTCAACCGGCAGCGGGGGGCGCTGGGCGCAGAGGTCAACGTTGACTATCTGGCCGCCGGCGTCGTGGACCTGCTCGGTGAAGTCCGCGTCCACGAAGTGGTCGAGCGGCAGGCGGGCGGCAGACCGGAAGAGGTGCTCGGGGAACTCCGTACACTGGCGCGTCGGGTCACCACGGCAGCCGAGACTGACGGGATGGTGCTGCTGGGCGGAGGGCTGGCGGTGCCCGGCCTCGTGGATCCGGCACACGGACTCGTCCTGACCGCGCCCAACCTCGGCTGGCGAAACGCCGAGCTGGCGCAGCATCTGGAGGCCCTGCTCCCCGGGGCGCCGCTCGGCGTCGTCCTCTCGAACGAGGCCAACAGCGCGGCCATGGCCGAACTCTGGTACGGCCACGGCTCCTCCTTCCGGGACTACCTCTACGTCTCGGGTGAAGTCGGCGTGGGCGGCGGACTCATCTTCGGGTCCGAGCTCTTCACGGGCCCTAACGGGCATGCCGGCGAGGTTGGGCACCTCGTTGTCCAGCCCGATGGCCAGCAGTGCAGCTGCGGGGGCCGCGGATGCCTGGAGACGGTGGCCGGACAGCACGCGATCTTCTCCGCGGCGGGCATCGACGGCACCTCGACTGCCGACCGGATGGCCGCGCTGCTGCGGGCTCTCGACTCGGGCTCACCGGAGGCGGCCCGGGCCGTGGAAACGGCCGGCCACTATCTGGGCGTGGCCCTCGCGTCCGCCGCCCGCATGGTCAATGTGTCCGCGGTGATCCTGGGCGGGCATTTCGCTGGCCTGCAGAAGTGGATCAGGCCAACTTTGCTGCGGAGCCTCGGCAGCTACGCCCCCGGCGTGGTGCCCCCGGACGGCGTCGCCTTCTCCGACCTCGGGCAGACGGCGGCGCTGCGCGGGGCAGCGGGAGGCAGGCTGCGCGAGGTGTTTGCCAGTCCGCATGACCTGCTGACCTGACCGTTCAGGGCGGAGCCGCCGTCGTCAGCGGGGTGGAGCAGTCGACTCGCGGACCACAAGGTGGGTGGCCAACTCCACGCGGCGGGAGTCCAGCAGCTCACCGCGGGCCTGCCTCAGCACGAAGCGCAGCGCAGCGCGCCCCATTTCCTGCAGGGGCTGCGCCACGGAAGTCAGAGCGGGCACCGCCTCCTCGGCCTGGAACGTGCCGTCGAAGCCCGCGAGGCTGAGATCGTCAGGAATGCGGATGCGCTGCCGGCGGGCCTCGGCAAGGACGCCCAAGGCAATGCTGTCGCTCGCGGCAAAGATCGCGGTGGGACGTTCATCCAAAGCCAGCAGTGTCCGCAGGCCCCTGGCGCCATGCTCCGGACGGAATATGCCCGGGATGATGTACTCGTCATTCACCGCCACGCCGCTCGCCATCAGTGCGGCCATGTAGCCGTGCAGGCGGGCCTGGCTGCACTCGGCTTCCGAGGGGCCGCCCAGGTAGGCGATCCGGCGATGCCCAAGTTCCAGCAGGTGGGCAGTGGCGGACTTTCCCCCCGCCCAATTGCTCGCCCCGACGCTCACCACATCGCCCGGGGGCGGGTTGAGCGGATCGATGACGACGACGGGAATGTGCCGCCGGTAGAACGCGTCCAGCTGCGCCTCCCCAAACGCAGAAGTCACAACGATCAGGCCCACGCGGCCTTCGTCCAGGATGCGCTGCGCCCGCCGCTCGGGGGTCAGGT
Source organism: Arthrobacter sp. Soil_N43 (assembly GCF_057655195.1). Classification (NCBI taxonomy): domain Bacteria; kingdom Bacillati; phylum Actinomycetota; class Actinomycetes; order Micrococcales; family Micrococcaceae; genus Arthrobacter; species Arthrobacter sp. Soil_N43. The sequence goes on along the minus strand of NZ_JBDGML010000118.1, from coordinate 13,506 downwards.
GTGATGCCGACTGTTGCTGGGTGACGTTCAACAAGACCTGGACATCCTCAGCGGCGGCGTGTTCCATCACACCATTGAGGACCTCCACGGCGTAGGCGGAATTGAGTGAATCGAAGACCACTTCCACGGCTGGGGTCCGGCCCTCGGCCGTCTTGCGCTGCAAGGGAGACTGGTACCCCGTCATCTCAAGCGCGGCCAGGACCCTGGCCCGTGTGCCGGCCGCCACGTCTTCCCGCCCGTTGATGACCTTGGAGACGGTGGGAGTCGACACCCCGGCTTCCCGCGCGACGGCAGCAAGCGTTGGCCTGCCTGCACCCTGAACTGTTGACACAAGTACTCCCAGAAGTTTCGAAAAGTTTCGACGTCAACAGTTTGTCCCGCACGCGCCGCTGGGTCAACAACTAGATAGTCAACGTTCTAAACTTTTTTGCCTTTTTGTCTTGACCCGTGATCTGTATCACGGATACTTTGGGTTGCACGAGCCACAGGATTTACGAAAGTTTTCGAAACCAGCGGCCTCAGAAATCATCATCAGCGGCGGAGCGGCCTCCACTTGGACGGCCAGCCTGCCAGCTCTCACACCCGGGCAATCAGCGCCGACCCCGGAGGACGGATGAAAGACCAGATGAAAACCCGTAAGTTGCGCACCGCCGTCATGGCCATCTCTGCCGCAGCGCTCTCCGTCAGCTTGGCGGCGTGCGGTTCCAGCGGCCCCGCAGGTTCCACCTCCGCAGGCTCCGGCACGGCCACCATGTGGGGCCTGACCGGCGGCAACCAGCCCGTGTTGGACAAATCGGTGGCGGCATGGAACAGTGCGCACGCCGATCAGTCCATCAAGCTGGACTTCTTCGCCAACGACGCCTACAAGACGAAGGTCCGCACAGCCGTGGGCGCCGGCGAGGGCCCCACCTTTATCTACGGGTGGGGCGGCGGCGTCCTGAAGTCCTACGTGGATGCCGGCCAGGTGGAGGACCTCTCCCAGTTCATTAAGGACAACCCCGCGGTCAAGGACCGCTACCTTCCATCCGTCCTGAAGAACGGTGAAATCGACGGCAAGACGTACGCCTTGCCGAATAACAACGTCCAGCCCATCGTCCTGTACTACAACAAGGAAGTGTTTGAAAAGGTCGGCGCCGAAGCGCCGAAGACGTGGGACGAACTGATGGCACTGGTTCCCAAGTTCAAGGAGGCCGGGATTGCCCCGTTCTCCCTGGGCGGCCAGTCCAAGTGGCCGGACCTGATGTGGCTCGAGTACCTCGTTGACCGCATTGGCGGCCCGGAGGTCTTCGCCAACATCGCTGCAAACAAGCCCGACGCCTGGTCCGACCCCGCAGTGGTCGAGGCCCTCACCAAGATCCAGGAACTGGTAGACGCCGGCGGCTTCGTCAACGGCTTCTCCTCCATCGCCGCAGACAGTAGCGCCGACCAGGCTCTCCTCTACACCGGCAAGGCGGCCATGATCCTTCAGGGCGGCTGGATCTACCAGGGCATGAAGAAGGATGCCGGCGATTTCGTCACTAGCGGCAAGCTCGGCTTCACCACCTTCCCCACGGTTGAAGGCGGCAAGGGCGATCCTGCCAACGTCGTGGGCAACCCGTCCAATTTCTGGTCGATTTCATCGAAGGCCACCGACGCGGAGAAGAAGGCGGCACTCAGCTACGTCAAGGACGGCATGTTCACGGACGCAAACGTTCAGGACCTCATCAACTCAGGAGCTGTTCCCGTGGTCCAGGGCATCGAAAGCAAGCTTGAGGCCTCACCGGACAAGGAGTTCCTGACCCACGTCTATGGCATGGCCAAGAACGCCCCGGACTTCACCCTCTCCTGGGACCAGGCCCTGAGCCCTGGACAGGGCGACGCGATGCTGACCAACCTCGACCAGATCTTCCTCAAGAAGATCACCCCGGAGCAGTTCGTCTCCACGATGAACGCCACGATCGGAAAGTAACGACGTGACAACCACCAGTTCCCTCCGCCGGGGGGTCCGCGACGCGGGCCCCTCGGGGTGGCTGGCCGTGCCAGCCCTCGTTTTCTTCCTGGTGTTTGCAGTTGTCCCGCTGCTCGGCGTGGTATTCCTCAGCTTCACCTCCTGGGACGGCCTGCGGGAGATCAAGCTCAGCGGGCTCTCCAGCTGGACCACCGTACTCACCGATCCCGTCACCGGCAATGCGCTGCTGGTGACGGCCAAGATCATGTTCTTCTCCTTCATGGTGCAGGCACCGATCAGCCTGCTGCTGGGCGTCTTCACGGCGGGCGGCCAGAAGTACCGCGCTGCGCTTGCAGTCCTGTACTTCCTGCCCCTCCTGCTTTCATCAGCGGCCGTTGCAATCGCCTTCAAGGCGCTCCTCGACCCGAACTTCGGCTTCGGCGCCGGGCTCAAGCTGCCCATCCTGGCCCAGGACTGGCTCGGCAACTCGGACCTGGTGCTGTTCGTGGTGGTGTTCGTCATCGCCTGGCAGTTCGTGCCGTTCCACACGCTCATCTACCAAGGCGGCGTGCGGCAGATCCCCACATCCCTCTATGAGGCGGCGGAAATCGACGGCGCCGGACGCTTCCGGCAGTTCCTTAACATCACCCTGCCGCAACTGAAGTACACCATCATCACCTCCTCCACCCTCATGGTGGTGGGCAGCCTCGCGTACTTCGACCTCATATTCGTCCTCACAGCCGGAGGCCCCGGTTACAGCACCCGCCTGCTGCCCCTGCACATGTACCTCACCGGTTTCAAGGCCAACGACATGGGAGCCGCCAGCGCCCTTGGCGTCATCCTGATCGTCATAGGGCTGGCCCTTGCCCTGCTCCTGCAGCGGCTGGGCGGCAAGAACCGGAACGCAAGCCAATTGGAAGGTGCCTGATGGCTACAACACAGCTACCGGTCCCGCCGTCAGCCCCGGCCCGCGCGGAAGCAGCTCCCCGCCCCAGGATCAAAGGCCCGGGCCGGAAGCGGCCAAACATCCTAGGCGGCCTTGGAGGCTGGCTCTGGCTCGCGATCATCATCGTGCCTATCTACTACGTGGTAATCACTAGCCTGAAGAACCAGGCCGGCTTCTTCACCAGCAACCCGATGGCACCGCCCAACGAGCCCACGCTGGCCAACTTCCAGCTGGTGCTCGAAAACGAGTTTGCGCGCTACTTCGCGAACAGCCTCATCGTCACGGTGGGCACCGTGCTCCCGGCCCTGTTTGTCTCATTCATGGCGGCCTACGCCATTGTCCGTGGCAGGGGCCGGTTCCTGAACTGGACCAACAATCTCTTCCTGCTGGGACTGGCTATTCCCCTGCATGCCACCATCATTCCGATCTACTGGATGATCACCCGCGCCCACCTGTACGACACCCTGCTGGCGCTCATCCTGCCATCCATTGCGTTCGCCATTCCGGTCTCGGTGCTGATCCTCTCCAATTTCATGCGCGACGTGCCCAATGAACTCTTCGAGTCAATGCGGCTGGACGGCTGCTCCGACTGGGCCATGCTGTGGCGGCTCGCCCTGCCGATGACCAAGCCGGCCGTGATCACGGTGGGAATCTACAACGCCCTGCACGTCTGGAACGGCTTCCTCTTCCCGCTGATCCTGACCCAGAGCCCGGACACCCGCGTGCTGCCTCTCTCGCTGTGGACCTTCCAGGGCGAGTTCAGCGTCAACATTCCCGCGGTGCTCGCGTCCGTGGTGCTGGCTACCCTGCCGCTGCTGGTGATCTACGTCGTCGCCCGGCGCCAGCTCCTCAGCGGCCTCACCGCCGGCTTCAGCAAGTAGACGTCCCGTGGTCAAGCTGGTCGAGGCCCGGCTTCGCCAAGCTCAACCATCGGACGCTCAAGCAACGACCAACCGAAAGGACCACCCTTGACTGACATAAAGCCGCTGCGGGTCGGCATGGCCGGCTACGCGTTCATGGGTGCTGCCCACTCACACGCCTGGCGGACCGCACCCCGATTTTTCGACCTGCCCCTGCAACCGCAGCTCACGGCCGTTGCCGGCAGGAACGCCGACGGCGTCCGGGCTGCCGCCGCGAAACTGGGCTGGGAGTCGGCCGAAACTGACTGGCGTCGCCTGATTGAACGCGATGACATCGACCTGGTCGACATCTGCACCCCCGGCGACACCCACGCCGAAATCGCGATCGCCGCCCTTGAGGCCGGCAAGCATGTGCTGTGCGAAAAGCCGCTGGCCAACTCCGTGAACGAGGCGGAGCGGATGACTGCCGCAGCCGAAGCGTCAGCAAAGCAGGGGGTTTTCGCGATGTGCGGATTCAGCTACCGCCGCACGCCTGCGCTTGCGCTGGCCAAGCGGATGGTGGAAGAGGGCCGGCTGGGAACCATCCGGCACGTACGCGCCCAATATCTGCAGGACTGGCTGACCGACGAGAACGCGCCAATGACCTGGCGGCTGGACAAGAGCAAATCCGGCTCCGGCTCCCTCGGCGACATCGGCGCCCACAGCATCGACATGGCCCAGTGGCTCACCGGCCAGAAGATCAGCGGTGTTTCGGCGCTCCTGGAAACGTTCGTGCCCGAGCGGCCCCTTGCCGGGGACCTGGTGGGGCTCGGCGGGCAGGGCGACGCCGGCGCTGATGCGCCCCGCGGAGCCGTGACCGTTGACGACGCCGCCATCTTCAGCGCCCGCTTCGACGGCGATACTACTTCAGCTGGCGCCGTCGGCGCCGTCGGCGTCTTCGAAGCCACCCGGTACGCCTTGGGCAGGAAGAACGCCATGCGCCTGGAGCTGAACGGCACCAAGGCATCACTCGCCTTCGATTTCGAAGACATGAACGTTCTTTCCTTCTACAACGCCGCCGAGTCGCCCGACGCCGGATTCCGCCGGATCCTCGTGACCGAGCCGGAGCACCCCTATGTGGGCAAGTGGTGGCCCACCGGCCACGGCCTGGGCTACGAGCACGGATTCACCCACCAGGTGGTGGACCTCGTCAACGCCTTGGCGGAGCAAAGGCAGCCGGAACCGTCGTTCGCGGACGCCCTCCAGGTCCAGCAGGTGCTCGCCGCCGTGGAATCCAGCGCCGCCAATTCCAGCCAGTGGCAGAAGGTCTAAGCCCGTGAACACAGAACAGGAATCATGATGACCCGACCCATTACGCTATTCACCGGCCAGTGGGCCGACCTGCCGTTCGAGGAGGTGGCCCGGCTCGCAGGCGAGTGGGGCTTTGACGGACTGGAAATCGCCTGCTGGGGTGATCACCTTGACCCGCGCCGCGCTGCCGAGGACGATGGCTACGTCCAGGACCGGCTGGACATCCTGGAAAAGAACAACCTGCAGGTCTTCGCCATCGCCAACCACCTGACCGGCCAGGCGGTGTGCGACGACCCGATCGACCAGCGCCACCGGGACATCCTCACTCCGGAGATCTGGGGCGACGGCGATCCGGAAGGCGTCCGTTTCCGAGCCGCGAGCTCCATGATGGACACCGCACGCGCCGCGGCCCGGCTGGGGGTGAAGACCGTCACCGGCTTCACCGGCTCCTCCATCTGGAAAGCCGTGGCGATGTTCCCGCCCGCGTCCGAGGCCATGATCGACGGCGGGTACCGGGACTTCGCGGACCGTTGGAACCCGATCCTTGACGTGTTCGATGAGGTTGGAGTGCGCTTCGCCTTGGAAGTCCACCCCTCCGAAATCGCCTATGACTACTGGACCACCAAGCGCACCCTCGAGGCCGTCGGGCACCGGCGGGCCTTCGGGCTTAACTTCGACCCGTCCCACTTCATCTGGCAGGATCTGGATCCCGTGATGTTCCTGCAGGACTTCGCCGAGCACATCCTGCACGTGCATGTGAAGGAATCCGTGCGCCAGCTCGACGGCCGCAACGGCCGGCTTGGCTCGCACCTGCCCTGGGCCGACCCGCGCCGTGGCTGGGACTTCGTGACCGCCGGGCACGGGGACGTGCAGTGGAACAGGATTTTCCGGACGCTGAACGCGATCGGCTACGCGGGACCCACCAGCATCGAATGGGAAGATGCCGGCATGGACCGGCTCACGGGGGCACCGCAGGCCCTGGCTCTCGTCAAGGACCTCGCTGCCATCGCCCCGCCGGCCGCCGCATTCGACGCCGCGTTCGCCACCCGTTGACCACCGCGCGCTGACCATCTTCCGCCGGCCACCGTCCGGCGCTCATCAAAGGAACCCCATGACAGAACGTAAGACCGCCCTTGTGGTCCGCGGCGGCTGGGACGGGCACCAGCCCTTCGAAGCCACCGAACTTTTCATTCCCTACCTCAAAGACAACGGCTACGAAGTCCGCGTCGAGGAGTCGCCCAAGGTCTACGCCGACGCGGCCTATATGGCAGGCGTCGACCTGATCCTGCAGTGCATGACCATGACCACCATCGAAAAGGAGGAGTTCGCGGGCCTGCGGACCGCCGTCGAAAATGGCACCGGCCTGGCCGGCTGGCACGGCGGAATCGCCGACTCCTACCGCAACAACTCGGACTACCTGCACCTCATCGGCGGGCAGTTCGCCTGCCACCCCGGCAAACACCCGGACGAATGCATCGGGGAGCAGTCCGACAACTATGTGCCCTACACGGTGAACATGCTTCCCGCCGCCGCCAGCCATCCCATCACCGAAGGCATCTCCGACTTCGAACTGGTGACCGAACAGTATTGGGTGCTGTCCGACGACTACATTGACGTTCTCGCCACCACCACCCAAAAAGTCCGCGAATGGGACCCCTGGCACCGCGAAGTCACCTCACCGGCAATTTGGACGCGGCACTGGGGTGAGGGCCGGATCTTCGTTGCGACCCCCGGCCACCGCGTGGAAATCCTCCAAGACCAGAATGTTCGAACCATCATTGAAAGGGGCCTGCTGTGGGCAAGCCGTTGAAAGTAGGAATCATTGGCTGCGGGGCCATCATCGCCCAGTACCTCACTAATTTCCGCCGGCTGGACCAGATCGAATTGGTAGCCGTAGCGGACCTGGATCCCGCCCGCGCCCAGGCCGTCGCCATGGATTACGAGGGCGTCCGTGCCGTCTCCGTGGAGGAACTGCTGGCCGCCGACGACGTCGAACTGGTGCTTAACCTGACCATCCCCGCCGCGCACGCCGAGGTTGCCCTGAAGGCCATCGCCGCCGGGAAGGGCGTCTACGGCGAGAAGCCGCTGGCCGCCTCCACCGCCGAGGCGCGGCATGTCCTGGACGCTGCCCGCAAGGCGGGCGTCGCCGTCGGCTGCGCTCCGGACACGGTGCTCGGCACCGGGATCCAGACCGCCCGCAAGGCGATCGACGACGGCCTGATCGGCGCACCTGTCTCGGCCACAGCCACCATGGTGACCCCGGGCCACGAGCGGTGGCACCCGAACCCGGACTTCTATTACCAGCCTGGCGGCGGTCCCCTGCTGGACATGGGCCCCTACTACGTCACCGCCTTGGTGACCCTGCTCGGCCCCGTGGTGTCGGTCATGGGTGCCGCCAGCCACACGCGCAACACGCGCACCATCGGCTCCGGACCCCGCCAGGGCCAAGAGGTCCCGGTAGACATCGACTCCCATGTCACGGGGGTTCTGGTCCACGCCTCCGGGGCGCTCTCCACCTTGTTCATGAGCTTTGACGCCGTAAAGTCCAAGTCGCCCAACATCGAGATTCACGGTGAACTCGGAACGCTGGTGGTGCCGGATCCCAACCACTTCGAGGGCGACGTCCAGCTGTTTTCACTGGGCGCCGACGAATGGGACACGCTGCCCGTCTCGGCCGGCTACGTTGACTCCGGCCGCGGCTTCGGCATCGCCGACCTTGCCTCGACGCCGCCGCGCGAAGAGCCGCGGGCAGGCGGGACGCTGGCGTACCACGTCCTCGACATCATGGAATCAGTTCTCGAGTCCGCCCGCAGCGGCGCGGCGGTAACCATCCAGAGCACCGCTGCTCGGCCACACGCCGTCGAACTGACCGTGCTGTCCAACAAGGCGGTGCTGTCCAACTAGACGCCGGGGCTGACACCAAGAATCCCCGCCGGATGGTTCCGGCGGGGATTCGTCGTCCGTCGGGCTACTTCGAGGGCAGGCCCGCCGGGTTCAGTTCGGACTTCGCGACGGCCTCCGAGGAGAGGCCCCAGCGGTCCAGGATCTTGGCGTAGGTGCCGTCCTCGATCAGGTGGTTCAGTCCCGCCTGGGCGGCGGTGGCGTTGGGTCCAAATGTCAGGTCCGCACGTCCTGACTGAAGGGCCAGGTTTGAGGCGGAGTCGTCGTCGTAATACTGGAACTCCACCGCCTTGAGGCCCTTGGCTTTGTTCTCCTCGTCCCAGCGCAGCAGGATGGCTTCCTGGTTGGTGCCCGAGCCCTCGATGATGCGCTTTCCGGCCACGTCCGCCGCGGAATTTCCCCTTTGCAGGTCGCGGTTGCGGTGGTTGTGGCAGCAACTATCCGGTAGGCAAGTAGCCAGGTCAAAGAGCCCCGAAACCAAGGGAGACACGGCGTCACGGCGGTTCATCCTGCGTCCGCAGCCGTCATGTCCCCTGTCCGGCCGGCGCCTGCCGCGTCTAGGCTCGAGCCTATGAATGATCACTTCACGGACGAACGGGACAGCTACGGGCGGCTCTTGGTGGACAGGGAGGTGTGGCGGCAGGCCAGCACACTTGCGGCCGCCGGAGAGCTGACTGCGCGGTGGCTGGAAGGAAAGAGCGAGTACCAGGCAGGGACGCTGGCCCCCACGTTTGACGACGAGACCCGCTCCATCGCCGGGCAACTCGCCGACATCAACCGCAGCGGGCTCTTCACGAAGGAATCCCAGCCGGGACGCGCGGCGGACACCGGCAACGCCCAGCGGGAGTACGTGACGGGATTCTGCTCCGCCGAGTCGGCGCGGCGGCTCCTGCAGCTTTCGTCCCAGACGGAGTTTGTCACCGTCGCCCACGCACCGGGGGAAATGAGCCGTGCGTCCATTCCGGTGACGCTCGACGGCGACGAGGTGGTCACCGTGCTGGGGACCAGTGAGACGCCCATCGAGTCCGACCAGATCAGGGACTGGGCTGAGGAGAGCAACGAAACCCTGGCGCTCCTCCTTGCTGACTCCTGGTACATCGAAGTCCTCGACCCCGTGTGGGGGCGGAACCAGCACCTCCTGCCTGCCATCCTCGAGGCGCTGAGGTCGGTGCCGGATGGTTTTTGACGCAGTGTGGCCTTCGGTGAACTAACACGACGTTCGATTAACGCCGAAGAACTCACGTGAACCTCCGCGACGGCGGGCGTTGTTTCGGCCCGGCGGGCGTACGTAACCTCGGTCCAACAGCCCGACCAGTCACGAAGGAACACCATGTCGAACTCCCAGGACAACCCCGGGTCCACCCGCATCACGGCGGGAGAGACCCACAGCCCGAAGCGCCCCCGGCGGCTTCAAATCGGCATCGCCGTCGGCGTGCTCGCCCTGCTCGGCGCCGGCGCCGCGGTGGCAACCACGGCCGGCAACACCACCACCAGTACCGCAACGGACTCTGCCGCTGCCTCCACCAGCCCCGCCACTGAGCTGAAGCTGGGCTACTTCGGAAACATCACCCACGCCCCGGCCCTGGTGGGCGTCAACCAGGGCTACATCAAGGAGAACCTGGGCAGCACCAAGCTCACCACCCAGGTCTTCAACGCCGGCCCCGCCGCCATCGAGGCACTGAACGCCGGCGCCATCGACGCCACCTACATCGGCCCGAACCCGGCCATCAACTCGTTCGTCAAGAGCAAGGGCGAGTCCATCAGCATCATCGCCGGCGCGGCCTCGGGCGGGGCGCAGCTCGTGGTCAAACCCGGCATCAAGACCGCCGCGGACCTGAAGGGCAAGACCCTCGCGTCGCCGCAGCTCGGCGGCACCCAGGACGTCGCGCTGCGCGCCTGGCTCGGCAAGCAGGGCTACAAGACCAACACCGACGGCAGCGGCGACGTCGCCATCAACCCGACAGAGAACGCCCAGACGCTGAAGCTCTTCCAAAACGGAAAGCTCGACGGCGCGTGGCTGCCGGAGCCGTGGGCGTCCCGCCTGGTGCTCCAGGCCGGCGCCAAGGTCCTGGTGGACGAGAAGGACCTGTGGGACGGCTCCCAGACCGGCAAGCCCGGCGAGTTCCCCACCACCATCCTGATCGTCAACAAGAAGTTCGCCGCCGAGCACCCGCAGACCGTGGAAGGCCTGCTCAAGGGCCACGTGGCTGCGGTGAAGTGGCTCAACGACACCCCGGCCGCCGAGAAGGCCACCCAGGTGAATGCGGCCCTGAAAGAGGCTGCAGGCAAGGCGCTCCCGCAGGACGTCATTGACCGCTCGCTGCAGAACATCACCTTCACCGTGGACCCGCTCGCGGGCGCCTTCCCCAAGCTGCTGCAGGACGGCGTGGACGCCGGAACCACCAAGCAGGCCGACATCAACGGCATCTTCGACCTCACGGTGCTGAACGGCGTCGCCGGCGAAAAGACGTCCGCCGCCGGGTTGGGCAAGGACTGACCGGCACGAAGCCAGCCATCCACGGCAAAAAGGAGATCCGGCGGGAACGTTCCCGCCGGATCTCCTTTTTTCGTTTTTCGCTTCTATGCTTACAGCGCGCCTTGGAGCTCATCCAGGGGGTGAAACGCCACCGGATCCTTCAGGAGATAGTGGAACACCACGCCGCCGGGCGCCTCCTCGGAGCCGATGAACTCCGCGAGCGTCCATGGCCCGTCGGCCACGGCGCAAGCCCAGGCGTGGGCCTCTTCCCAGTGGACGCCTGCCGCGGAGCGCCCGGCATCAAGACGGAGCCCCACCGTGACGCCCACCGAAGCCGTTCCGTGGGCGGGCTGCCATTCCGTAAATCCCACGATGTCCACCGTGACGCCGGGCGAGGCCAGCGAGGGCCGGCTGGCCATGGCCGTCGCTGCCCCTTCCAGGCCCCCGGTTCCGATGTCCTGCCACACCAGAGCCGATACCTGGTCCCTGAAGACGCTCAGTTCTCCGCTGCACTGGGCGCGGATGCGCTGAGCCAAAGCCGTGATCATCGGGGTCCCCATTCTGTCGATGCCTGTGCACCAAACCAACCACCCGAACGGTTGGTCCACAATGCTTTTGGACATGCACGGACTCCGGACGCAATACGGGTTAACACACCGCAGCACGGCGTAAAGCTGGGCGGGCTAAACGTGCATCCTGGCCACGAAACGGAACCTGTCGCCCCTGAAGACTGATCGGGTCCATTCCACCGGCCTTCCGTCCGGGGTGAAGCCCTGCCGGTGCACGAGCAGCATCGGGGCACCCATTTCAACATCCAGCAGCCGGACTTCATCAGGGCCGGCGAGTTTGGTCTCCACGGTGTCCTCCACTTCGCTGATTCGGATGCCGTAGTCCTCGCCCAGAGCCGAATACAGGGACCCGCGGACCTCCACGTTGTGCGCCAGATCCGGCAGGTCGCCGGCCAGGAACGCTGTCTCGTGGGCCAGCGGTTCGCCGTTGACCAGCCGGATCCGTTCGACGCGGTGGACCGGCGCCCCGGGAACCAGCCCCAGCCGCCGGGCAGTCACGGGATCGGCCGGCACCGAGCCAATGTCCAGAATCCTGGCCGACGCCGTCAGGCCCTGGCTCGCGGCGTCGTCCGAGAACGACGTGAGCTGGCGGACGTGCGTCACCTTCGGCGGCGCGACGAAGGTGCCCCTCCCCTGGGTGCGGTCCAGACGCCCTTCCGACACCAGTTCCCCGATGGCTTGCCGGACCGTGGTGCGCGAGGTGGAGTATTGCTCGGCGAGCGCCCGCTCGGTGGGAATGAGGGTGCCGGGGGCCGCGTCCTCGATGAGGGCAAGGATCTGTTCCTTGAGCACGTAGTACTTCGGCAGCGCGGCGGGGCGGGTCTCCATGACTGCGATATTACCTATTGACAGGAAAATTGGTCTACGCCAAAATGGAGGAAATTGGTTTATACCAATTTCGGCACCCGCCGGAACCCCACCCCATCTCCTCACCACAGGCAGACAAGGACCCAATGATGTCGTTCCTGCAAGACCTACGCCAGACGCCCCGCCTGGGCCTGCTCGTCGGCGGCACTGCCGCCACCATCGGCATAATCTACGGCTACGATCTCTCCAATATCGCCGGCGCCCTCCTCTTCATCACCAAGGAGTTCCAGCTCTCCACGAGCCAACAGGAACTGGTGACCACCGCCGTCGTCGTCGGTGAAGTCCTCGGTGCCGTGCTGGGCGGCTGGCTCGCAAACCTCCTCGGCCGCAAGGCCTGCATGGTGGGCGTCGCCGGCGCCTACGCAGCATTCGCGGCGCTGAGCGCCCTGGCCGCGGACGTCCCGATGCTGCTCATTGCCCGGCTGCTGCTGGGCCTGACCATCGGCATTTCGGTGGTGGTGGTGCCCGTCTTCGTGGCGGAATCCGCGCCCCCGAAGGTCCGCGGCGCCCTGCTCGTCGCCTACCAGGTGGCCACCGTCATCGGCATCATCGTCGGTTACCTGGCCGCCTACGCCTTCTCAGCCACCGAGAACTGGCGCCTGATGCTGGGCCTTGCCGCCATCCCCGCCGTGCTGGTCCTCGCCGTCACGCTCCGGCTCCCCGACACCGCCCGCTGGTACATGATGCGCGGCCGCACCGAGGACGCCCGCCGCACCTTGGCCTCGATCGAACCCCATGCCGACGTGGACGCCGAACTGGCCGACATGCAGCGGGCGATCAGCGAGGAACGGGGCGGCGGCCTGCGCGAAATGCTCCGCTCCCCCTATCTGAAGGCAACCGTCTTCGTGGTGGGCCTCGGGTTCTTCATCCAGATCACCGGCATCAACGCCGTGGTCTACTACAGCCCGCGGATCTTCGAGGCGATGGGCTTCACCGGCAACGCCGCACTGCTCCTGCTGCCCGCCCTGGTCCAGGCCGCCGCCCTGGTTGCCGTCTTCGTGTCGCTCTCCCTGGTGGACAAGGTGGGACGGCGCCCCATCCTGCTTGGCGGCATCGGCATGATGATCGTTGCCAACATCATCCTCGTGGCCGTCTTCATGGTCGGCCGCGACTTCGGCGGCGCGTTGACGGTCATCGGGTTCCTGGGGGTCCTGCTGTTCACGGTTGGCTTCACCTTCGGCTTCGGCGCACTCGTCTGGGTGTACGCCGGCGAGTCGTTCCCCGCACGCCTGCGCTCCCTGGGGGCCAGCGCGATGCTGACTTCGGACCTCGTGGCCAACGTCATCGTCGCGGCGTTCTTCCTGACCATGCTGCAGCGGCTCGGCGGAGCGGGCACGTTCGCGGTGTTCGGCCTCCTTGCCGTCGCCGGGTTCATCTTCGTGCACCGCCTGGCCCCGGAGACCAAGGGCCGGAATCTCGAAGAGATCCGCCACTACTGGGAGAACGGCGCCCGCTGGCCCGAACAGACCGGCAGCACGCCGGCGGCCAAGTAATGCCGCTGGTTCCGGGCCGCCCCACCGGCATGGACCGGGCCCTCGGCCTCGACATCGGCGGGTCCAAGACCCACGCCATCCTGGCGGCAAACCTTGGAAATCAAACGGCCGACGACGGCGCTCAGCCGGCTTCCGAGTGCACCGTCGGCAGTGCGAACATCGCCTCAGTGGGTGAGG
>NZ_JBDGML010000117.1:0-12950 GCF_057655195.1 Arthrobacter sp. Soil_N43 | reverse complement strand
GGGCAGTGGCTCCTCGTGGGCCTCGGGGTCCAGGAACGGTGCTGCGCCCTTGGCCCAGCGCTGCTCGAACCGCTCGTGGAAGGCCGGGACCAGGCGTGAGTCGTAGCGGCGCCACTCGCTCATCGTGGTGGTTCTCCTCTGGGGTCTGGTGCATGTGCGGTTACGCCCACGGCCCGCTCTCCCACCTGACCGGACTGGCGCGAAATGGCGGTTCCCGGCGCCGGACCACCCGGACCTGGATGACCTGCGGACGGCCATTCCGCCTTTCTGCCCGTGGGCGCGCCTCCCGAGCGTCCCCTTCCGAATGTTCCTGAGGCCCGGACTCCCAGGCCGGTGGAACAGATTTCCTGGCGCGGGCGGCTACGCGGTCGTAGGCGCGGCGGCGCTGGGGGTCCCGGAGCACGGAGAACGCCTGCATGATGCGCTCAAGTTCCGCCGGTACGGCTTCACCCGTGGCAACGTCGGGGTGGTGCCGGCGCATCAGGGCGCGGTAGGCGCGCGCAATTTCCCGTGGCGTTGCGTCACAGGAAACGTGCAGGACCGCGTAGTGGTCCGGGACAGGTCTGCTCATCATGAAGCCTGTTGCTGCTGCAGTATTGTGCTCATAGCTGAGGTTGCAGTGGCAGCAGCCCGGGGCGGGCCTCCGGCCCCGCGTCTGCGGGATTCCGGATGCCGCCCCGTCGCGTGCATCGAAGGGCTACGTTTCGATCTGTTGCTGCTGGCCTTTGCTTTCGATCTCGATCTTCCGCGGCTTAGCCTGTTCCGCCACAGGGATACGCAACGTCAGCACGCCGACGTCGTAGCTGGCCTTGATGTTCTCGGTGTCCAGGGTGTCGCCCAGGATGAGCTGGCGGCTGAAGACGCCGCGCGGCCGCTCCGAAACCACCAGCTCCACGTTGGGCTGGGTGGCGTCCCGTCGCTCCGCCCGGACAGTAAGGACGTTCCGTTCAACGTTCAGGTCCACGGCGTCGGGCGAGATCCCGGGCAGGTCAAACGCCACGACGAACTCCCCGTCTTCCTGCCATGCGTCCATCGGCATGGCCGCCGGGCGGGCTGCTGTTCCGAAGACCTGCTGGGTGAGCCGGTCCAGCTCACGGAACGGGTCAGTACGGATTAGCATTTCTTCCCACTCCCTTCAGCATCTTGGTTCCATTGGTTACCCACCGCCAGGTATCTGTGACAGTGGATATAGATTTCTTATAGCACTGGTGACAAACTGGTGCAAGAGGAATATCCACGCAGATTGACGGGAAACTCATGGCAAACCAACGCCGCAGCGGGCGCCGGCTGTACGCCATTTCAGTGGTGGCGCAACTGCTGGGAACGGGCCAGCAGAACATCCGGCTCTATGAGCGCCGGGGCCTGCTGACCCCGGAAAGGACCGACGGCGGCACCCGCCAATACAGCGAATCCGACCTCGCGGTCCTGCGCCGCATCGCAGAGCTCCTCGATGAGGGGCTCAACCTGGCGGGCGTGGCCAAGGTGCTGGAATTGGAGATGGACAACACCCGGCTGCGGCGCCAGCTAAAGCGCGCCCGCACGTCCCGCCCGAACAAGGACAACGACAACAGCGACGGCGACGGCGACGGCGACGGCGACGGCGAGTAAGGCAAGCAGGCGCACGGACGGCCGGCGTACAGCCGACGGGCGCCGGCGAAGCTTCTCCAGCACGAACGCCCGAACGGCCCGGGCCCCGCCCAGGCCGGACCGCCGGGCGGGAAGGTCAGCGAACCACCGGCGACGGCAGGGCTCCCGCCCTGCATTCCGGCTCACTGTTCAGTCCAGGAGCGTTCCGTTCAGCGGCCAAGGATTCGAACCCCGAGTGGATAGATGACACCGTCCCGGGATTCGTCCCTGGCGGCCGCGGCTTCCATGCTCGCGCACCGCGCAGGCGGCCATCTCATGGGTCTGGCATTGGCCCGGGGAGCTGAACGTATGTCTCTAGGAGAGTCCTGCGATCCCGGGTTGCTTCCAGGACGGTTCCCGTCCGGGAAGGTTCCGGCTGAGTAGCTCCAGCAGTTCACCCTGGTTCAGGCCGGTGGCCTCACTGACCTCGGCAAGGGTGGCATCTCCGGTGCGCAGCAATGCCGTGGCGGACTCCCGAAGGGTCCGGCATGCCACGTCCAGCGTGGCTTCGGCGGTTGCTATGACCGCAGCCAGCGCCCTCAGCCTCTGGAGCTCCGGATTCATCTCGTATCACCGCCCTTTCATCTGGATCGACACCGGACTGGGAGTCCGGCGCGCTGTTCAGGCGTGCACCCGGTGGGGATCGAACCCACGACCCGAGGATTAAAAGTCCCCTGCTCTTCCGGCTGAGCTACGGGTGCCCGGCGCCCTGAGCAATATCCGTCGCCTTCTCTCCGTCTCCTCATCGGTATCTATATCAACCACCATAGATCTAGTAGCACTTCCACGCCGCAGACGCAAGATTTTTTGGGCATAAAAACCCCCGAAAACTCTTGCACAGGGCGGCGGCCGGTGCTATTTAAATCTATGTCAGCGGATGAAGATCCGGGTCGAAGATGATCAAAGGAGGTATGTCATGTTGATGCTCGATCCATTCCGTCAGCTGGACCGCCTCGCCGAACAGGTGCTGGGCACCGTGGCCCATCCCGCCGCCATGCCGATGGACGCCTGGCGGGAAGGTGATGAATACGTCATCGTGCTCGACCTGCCCGGAGTCGAGGTCGATTCCATTGACTTGGGCGTTGACAGGAACGTCCTGACCGTCCGTGCCGAACGGAAGGACCCGGTCGGGGAAGGCACCGAGATGGTGGCAGCAGAACGCCCGCGGGGGGTCTTCAGCCGCCAACTCATCCTCGGGGACGCCATGGAGACAGAGAACATCAAGGCAGGCTATGACGCCGGCGTTCTGACCCTGCGCATCCCCGTGGCCGCCCAGGCCACACCGCGGAAGATCGAAATCGAGACCAAGGGAGGCCAGCAGCCCCAGATCAACGCGGCTTAACAGACCGGAACGGGACGCCCGTTACACGCTAACGCTGCCTCCTCGGGCGGTAGGCATTCAGCAATGCAACGCCACCGCGCCTTGTAGCGCACATGCAGCGGCAGCGCACGGGCTGTCCTAAACCGGCGGTCCCCGGTCGCGCGAGCGGCCGGGGACCGTTCCATTGGCCCCGGCCCCAGGCGGCCGGGGACCACAGGGATCGCCGCCCCTGTTGACCCAGCCATTTCCGGCTTCACGACTGCCGACCGATGTTCCAGGAAGGGGGTGACAGCGGTGAATGATGAGGGCCGGCCGGTTGCCTACACAGCCCTGGCGAGGGGGACGCCGGTTATCTCCCGGTCCGGACGGGCGTTTGGAACGCTGGACCGGGTCCTGGATGACAGAGCGGACATTTTCCACGGCATCGTCGTCGCCACCGGCGCGGGCCCGAGGTTCGTGCCCCGGGACTCGATCGAGCGGATGACAACCACGCAGATCCGTTGCGCCCTGACCGACGAACAGGCCGCGGAACTGCCACCGGCCACGTCCGACCGCCGCACCAGGACCAGGACCAGGACCAAACCATGGTTCGCCCGGAGGGTCCAGTGACGGTCAAGCCCCTCCGTTGGCGGCAATGCTAGCAAAAGTTCCTTTCCAAACAGAAGAAGTGGAGGTGTGCAGGGCTATGCCGGATCATTCCCCGGTTGTTGATCAAAAGACCGAAGCTGATGGCCGGCCGGGTAGCGGGGCCGGTGCGGGTGCAGTTCCCTGGCGGACGGAGGGTCTGCCGGGTGGCGATAGCGGCGCCCGCTCCCCAAAGGGTTCCAGGGGCTGGGGAGCCTGGCAGAAGTGGGCACTGTGGGCCACCCTGCTATACGTTGCTGTCTTTGCCGCGCTCTCGGTTCAGGATCAGTCAGCCCGTCCCCAGCCCGTACCATACACAGAATTCAAGGCACAGGTGGCGTCCAACAACGTCTCCGAAATCTTCGCCCGGGGAAACACGATCGAGGGAAGCCTGAGGCAGGAACGGCCCCTGCCTGGATCTGCCCTGAACTACAGGCAATTCACCACCGAGCGGCCGGCCTTCGCCACCGATGACCTTCTCGGCGTTCTGGAGCGAAATAAGGTCGCAGTGCGCGCCACCCCTGCTATCCAGGAACGGGGACTGCTGCTCAACCTGCTGCTGTCCGTAGCGCCTATTGCGCTGCTCGTCCTGTTCTACCTGTGGCTGCTCAAGCGGCAATCCGGGCTGTTCGGCATGGGGGGAGGGAAGAAATTCCAGCCGGTGGACCCAGGGAAGATCCGGGTGACCTTCAAGGACGTGGCCGGTATCGATGAAGTCGAGGCCGAGATTTCCGAGGTCGTTGACTACCTGAAAGCACCCGACAAGTACCGGTTGATTGGAGCAAAACCGCCCAAGGGCGTTCTGCTGAGCGGCCCGCCCGGAACAGGCAAAACCCTGCTGGCCCGGGCAACCGCAGGAGAAGCCGGGGTCCCGTTTTTCCACGCCAGTTCCTCCGAATTCGTCGAAATGATCGTCGGGGTCGGAGCCAGCAGGGTCCGTGAACTCTTCCAGGCCGCCCGCGATGCGGCTCCGTCAATCATCTTCATCGACGAGATTGACGCGATCGGCCGCAAACGCAGCGGTTCCCTTGCCGTAGGCGGCCACGATGAACGGGAACAAACCCTGAACCAGATTCTGACCGAAATGGACGGGTTCTCCTCCTCCGAGGGCGTCGTCGTCCTCGCCGCCACCAACAGGCCGGACATCCTGGACCCGGCCCTGCTGCGCCCAGGCCGTTTTGACCGCTCCATCACCGTCCACGCCCCTGACCAGAAAGGCCGGGCCCAAATCCTGCGGGTCCACTCCCGGAACGTCCGTCTGGGGCAGGACGCCGACCTTGACGCTCTGAGCCGGATCACCCCTGGCATGACAGGGGCCGAATTGGCTAACTTGGTCAATGAAGCGGCCTTGCTCGCGGTCAAACGCGCGCATTCGTCCGTCAGTCACCGGGACCTGCTCGATGCGCTCGAGAAAGTGCAGCTTGGCACCGTGCGCAACGTCGTCATGCCTGCGGAGGAACGCAGGCGGACGGCCTTCCACGAATCCGGGCATGCCCTGCTGGGCATGCTGGAGGAGGGGGCGGACCCGGTACGGAAGATTTCCATCATCCCCCGGGGCCGGTCCCTGGGGGTGACCCTGGCGACTCCTGACACGGACAGGTACGGCTACGACGAGAACTACCTCAAGGGCAGAATCGTCGGTGCCCTCGGCGGGATGGCCGCCGAGGAACTCGTCTTCGGTGTCGTCACCACCGGCGCTGAAAGCGATCTTCAAACCAGCACGCATCTAGCCCGCATGATGGTGGGACGCTGGGGTATGTCCGCCCGCATCGGCCCCGTCCAGGTTCTCCCGGAAGATGGCGATCCACGCACCGCCGGCGTCTCCGAGGGCATGCTGGACGCCGTGGCCGATGAAGTCAGAGCCTTGGTGGGTGAGTGTTACCAGCGCGCGCGCACCCTTTTGCAGGACCACCGGTGGCGGCTGGACTCTCTGGCGGAACGGCTACTGGAAGCGGAGACACTGGACGAACAGGAGATCTACGCTGCCGCGGGCATCGAACGGACCGGAACCCCCGACGGAGCGGAACCGCGCCGGCAAATGCCGGATGCGGGTCTGCCGGCCAGGGGGCCTGGTAGGCAAGGATCTGGCGTCGGTGCTGCAGCAAGACAATCCTGAGGTCCAGGCCCCAGGAGGAATGAATGCCAGGCTCCTGAACTTACACCGGCCCTCCGATGAATCCCTTGTCACCATTCTGATGCCAGTGCTATTAAATCTGTGCCAGCAGATATAGATCCTTAGGGAAATTGCATCGGGACGATTCCCGAAATGGAACTAGATTTGAGGAGAGAACCATGACAATCCAGTACATGGACGACGGTTTTGCCCCCCACGTGGACCGGGGACTCACCACGGCAAGGAGCCGCCTGGAGCCCAGCCGTCTGAGCCGGGATCAGGGCGGGGAGACAGAGAAGCATTCCCGGGCCATGGTCGAACACATCCTCGCCCTCGAACCCGAACGGGTCCCGGCCGTCACCGCCGAACTCTTTACGGAAGCCATCGCCATCGCCAACGCTGTCCGGAAAGCCCAGGGACGAGGACCGGTTACCTCTTTCCGGGCCAGGGACTTCTGGGAAATCCTCAAAGACCTTATCGACAGCGTTCTTGAAAAATGACCTCGGCGACATGACGCCGATGCCCGCCGGCTGGGTTGCAGGCCGGGCAGAGGTTGGCAGGGTCTGGAACCAGGACATCTTGGGGTAAACCCGTTACCGGGAGGAGTGGTTCGTGTGGTGAAGATCGCCGTGGTGGTCGGCAGTACCCGGCCGGGGCGCCGAAGCAGGCAGGTGGCAGACTGGGTTATGGCCAGGGCAACCTCTCGGGGAGGTGCCGAATTTGAAATGCTTGACCTGGCCGACTACAGCCTGCCGCTGCTGGATGAGCCCATGCCGCCGTCGCTGGGCAACTACCAGCACGAGCACACCGAGGCCTGGGCGAGGGCTGTCTCCCGATTCGATGGGTTCATTTTTGTCACGGCCGAATACAACCACTCCGTGCCCGGCGTCCTGAAGAACGCATTGGATTTCCTTTATGCGGAATGGAACAACAAGGCCGCCGGCTTCGTCTCCTACGGAAGCGCCGGCGGCGTCCGCGCCGCCGAAAACCTGCGCCTGATCGCCGGTGAGCTGCAGATGGCCGACGTCCGCGCCCAGGTGGCGCTCTCCTTCGCCACCGACTTCGAAAACTTCACGAGCTTCACTCCAAGCCAGGCCGCAGAAGACGCCCTGGAGCCGCTGCTGGACCAGCTCATTTCCTGGGCAACGGCGCTCAAGTCCCTCCGCACATAAATTGCCTGCCTGCGGCTGCCAAGCTTTCTTGCCCTGACGCTCGATGAGCCGGATAAACCCGGATTGCCCCAGCTGTGGACAGCCCGCGTCGTCACCCTAAAAGCGGTGGCCATCAACACCCGGTTTTAGAACAGCCCTGCGGGCGATTCCAAAGGCTTTCCGGGTAGATCGCTCATTGCCACCGGATTCTCCCTGTCGGTCTGCGGCTACGGGGAGAAAAAGCCACGATTGAGCGGGCCCTGGAAGAGAACGTGGAATCTATTCCCGGCGTCGCTGAGGTCGACCCCGACGTCAACGCCAACACCTCGGGGACGCTCATCACAATGAAAATCAGTGCCAACAGCTACGATGAGGACGAGCTGAAGAGCGTCGCAAAGGAAGCTCTCACCAACATCCTGAAAGACCCCCGGATCGGATACGCGTCGTTCTCGATGGGTGTTTTCAGCCCAGACGATTCGATCAACATCGCTCCTTCCGACGTTGGGTGTATCGGCACAGGCACGACGGATAGCCTCCGGGGGTGCTTCGCATGGCGGTCAACAGCAGAGGGCCCGTCCTTATCAATTGGAGGGGCCCTCGGCTGCATATTGGATCAGACGGCCATTCGGGCGCTGTCAGAAGTCCGCTAGGTTTGGGGCCAGGCCCTCCCCCTGGGCCCGCCAATGTCATGCGGAGCTGCTTCAGTTGGTTGTCGTTTTCAGTGGTGTGCCGCGCAAATGTCTGAACCCGCCGGCATGACCGTTCCCTGCCCGAAGGCGCGGTCTTCCTCGCTTCTTCCGGCCCAAACAACACCGCCTCCAGGGCAGGGCATCGCCTCGAACGCCATGCCATCACGCTGGGCCCGCAGGTGGCGTCCGTCATCCTCGACCACTTTCCAGCCCGCCGCTGGCAGTGCTGCCCGATAGTGCTGCAACACATCGGCGTCTCCTGAGAGAACAAACCAGCGGGTACAGCCTCCGACACCACTTATACCGCCACCCCTGAAATGGCCGATGTGACTAATGGAATCGAACGCCTGCTGGGACTCACGATCTGCGCTGGCCATGGGCTCCTCCGTGCCCTCGATCACGCATTGCGGAGCGGAAACAAATTGTTTCTCCATCTTCTGCGCCAGCGCCGAGGGGGTGACAGCGAACATCCCGATCAGCATAAGGACCGGGATGGCAACGGCCGTCAGCCGCATCCACCGGCGTGTCGAGAGCATGAATCCGATCAGGGTAACGACCGCGACCAGACCGAGCGCCAATCCCGTGGGCCCGGCCGTCAACCCCCACGTGAGCCCCTCCAACGCAGTACCGCTGACATCGCCGTATATGCGCATGAATTCGTAGTGGACCAGCACAGCCAGCAGGGCCAGTCCTGCCCCAATGACGAGCAGCACCGCGGCAGCGACGGCTCGGCCGGTCACGGGCATGGCTCATTGTAGACCCGCTTGAGCATGCACCCAATGGACCGCAGCGTGCCGGTCGCAGGAACTTTCACCCCCGGAGAGTAGGCCCATCGCCATATCCTGAGGCGTCTAAGAGCTGAAGAGCTGAGCTGCCATTGAGTAGATCCCCCACAACCCGGCTGCAAGCAGGATGCCCAGGTACGCCAGGACCAGCCTCGTATCGCGGAGGTAGCATTTCGATTTGGTCAGTCCCCGCCGTCGCGCTTTCCAGTAGCCTGCGAATCCGATCGCGGCGAACACGGCCAGTGCCACCGGACCGGCTGCCCAGCCGAGCAGGGCAATGGTCGCGAAGATGCAGAGCCGCAGCGGGTCGAAGGTCTGCCGTGACTGCGGATCGGCGTCGGGGTCAGGCCTGTGTCCGCGCCGGGTTGCGTGCCTGGCGCGCACCAGCTGCGACGGCAAGGGCCCGGCGGCAATGCGCCGGGCATCGGAAGCGGAACTCATCATTCCTCCTTATCCCTGACTCAGACCTGGCGGACTGGGAGGAGCTCCCGGCCCGTGGCTGTGCTCATTCGTTGCCTGGCCAGGGCCGGCCATGCCTGGACAGCGCAGAACGGAGCGCATTGGTGATCGCCGGCGTCGCTCTTTGTGCCCACGTGGACGCAGCATTGGATGAGCCGTTCCTCGATCATGGTGGAGATATCCATGAAGGGCTTGACCATGATGCGGGTGATCCGTTCTCCGAGGAGCCGGCGCAGCCGCTGCTGCTGCCCTGGAAGCTTGCCGGCAGCCAGTGTGGTGAGTGTGCCGATGCCGAGGTCGCACTGGGTGCAGATGTTTTTCCAAAGATCCATTGTCCGCGGGTGGGACAGCGAGGACTGCTCGCTCAGCAGGTCCAGCAGGGAGGACTTCATCAGGGTGCGCAGCTCTAGCGGGATCGCGCTATCGGCGATGCGGTTGGCAATGCTGTCGGGATTGAGTTCCAGCCACGCGAGCAGCTGATCGTGCCCGATGAGGGCTGTCAGCGAACGCCAGACCCCCGAGTCGTCCTTCAGCATGTAGCCCACGGATGCGCAATGCGGATGTGAGCACGGGAGTGCTGTCAGGTCGTGCCATGAGATCACTCCTCCTGTTTGCTCCGCGAGCCGTTCCAGCACGCCCGTGTGGGTGAGCCTGTCCGTGGGGTCGATGCCGTGGCCGCGCCCTGAACCGAATACCGGCTGAAGCGCAACCCCACCCACGAACGGGGTCTCCAAGGCCCTCATGACGACGGCGCCGACCTCGCCGTCGTTGACGCCGAGTGTCGCTGTCATTGTCAGGGTGGTGAAAACACCTGCCTCGGACAGACGCGCGATGGCCATGTCTTTGAAGCGGGTCAGGTCTCCCCCTCGATGGTGGATGGATGCTTCTTTGGACGGGCCATCGTATTGGAGGTACACCTCCACGCGGTCCCGGTGCCTGGCCAGCAGTGCGAGGAGTTCGTCGTCGGTGGCGATCAGCATGCCGTTGCTGTTCACCATGATCCGGACGATTGGCCGGATGACGAGCTCATCCAGAAGTTCAGCCAAGTGGGGATATAGCGTGGGCTCGCCGCCGGAGAGCATCAGCACGTCCAGCCGCCCGTTTTCGCGGGCAAGCCGGGTGTCGATATTCGCGAGCACCTCGCTGAGGGGCGCCACTCCCTGAAGCTGGGGGCCGGAGGCCGTGAAGCAGGTGGGGCAGCGCAGATTGCAGTGCTCGATGATGTCCTGCAGGAGGATGCACGTGTGCTGCGTCTGCATGGCGGGCAGCCCATACGCGTAAGCCTCCGGTACCTGGCGGTAATTGCCGGCCTGGTCCGGGACATGTTGCTTGGTCGGCGCCTGCCACTTCTCCAGGTAGCGCAAGATCTCGGGGGACTCGTCGTATAACGTCCTAACGAGTCCGTGGTCCGGGCAGCCGCGTTCGAGCCAGACCCGGTCATCGCGGATCAGCAGCGCGCCGGAGAGGCGCCGGACCTGCGCGAGCGGGGGATTTGTCTCGTGGCAGTGGGGACAGAAGGCTGTGACGTACCGGTGAATGCGGTCCCCGCGGAGCGGCTGGCCGGGGCCGGGCAGCGACTGCCCGGAAGAGAACGGTGACGGATTCATATCCGGCTACTCATCTGAGAGAGGGCCATGACGCAGATCCCGCCGCCGAGCAGGATGAAGATCCCCAGGCCAATCAACAGCCCTGCACCCCATCGGGAGGTGCGTGGCCAGATTGCCAGGGCACCGGCAATCGCCAGATACGCGCCAATTGGTATGAACGCTCCAGGCCCGGCGAGGAAGGTCTTGTAGCCTTCATCCGGAGCGATACCAGCTGTTGTCCCGAAATACAGGGCATAAAGGGCAACAGCTCCGAGCAGGATTCCGAGCACCATGGAACCACGTCTTGGTTCGGGGGGCGGCTCCTCTTCCCGGGGCGGTGGCACTGGGCTCCAGGCTTCTTCGGGGTTGTCATCGCTCATGCCACTCTTCCTTCCAATGTGGGGCGGGGTGCAGCAGGAACCACTGGGGACGCCTCATCCGCAGCCAGAGCACTTCGTTGCCGCGAACGAATTCGACGCCGAACCGGAATGCGGTCCCCGCGCAGCGGCTGGCCCCGGCCGGGCAGCACCTGCCGGGAAGAGAACGGTGAGGAATTCATCTCAGGCCCCCATCTGCGCGAGGGCTCCGACGCAGACCCCGCCGCCGAGCAGGATGAAGATTCCCAGGCCAATCAGCAGTCCCGCACCCCACCGGGATGTGGGTGGCCAGACCGCCAGCACAATCGCTATCGCCAGATAGCCGGCGATGGGAATGAAAGCGGACGGCCCGGTCAGGAAACGCGCGGAAGCCGGTCCTGAACCAGCCTCGGCCTGCAGACGACCGAAAGCACCCGGCCCCAAGAGATAGAGGGCATAAAGGGCAGTAGTCCCCAACAGGATTCCGAACCCCATGGGGCCGAGCCCTGGTTCAGGGGGCTCCTCCTCTTCCCGGGGCGGTAGGTTGTCTTCTCTCATGCCACTGTTCCTTCCACCTTCGGGCGGAGTGGTTTCCCGAAGACCCGCAGCATCCGCCAGAACAGAAGCGGGAGAATCATCAGGAGAAACCATTGGGGACGGCTCATCCCCAGCCAGAGCACCTCGTTGCCGCGAACAAACTCCACTACGAACCGGAACACGGCATAGGAAGTCACGAAGCAGATGAAGAGGTCGCCAGGACGCGGCAGTCGGTCCCGATAACGCCACATAAGCGCGAACGCGGCCACATGGAACACGATTTCATAGGCAAAGGAAGGGTGCAGTCCCACCCCGGGAGGTCCGCCCAACATCGCAGCCTGCCCGGGCGTGAGCGCTATCCCCCACGCTCCACCCGTCGGAGTGCCGGGCAGCTCCGTAAGGAGACAGCCCACCCGCCCGATGACCAGCGCCAAGGCGACCGCAGGCGCCACCAAATCTCCGGTGGATGCGCGGTAACCTGTCAGCCGTTTACCCAGATGGACGCCGAGCCACGCGCCCACAAGGCCCGCCAGGATGCTGCGGTCACCGTTGCCCCACCACTCCGCCAAGGAGACCTGCCGGGAAAAATCCCATGTAAGGACCCGTGAACCAATAGCCCCGAAGGCGATAGCGAAACCGGCAATGGGCCACAACCGCGGGTCGGACAGGCCCCGCCGGCGCTTCTCAAAGGCGTAGAACAGCAGGGCTGCGAGGATCCCCAGCCCCAACAGGCCGGCGTGCACCAGCCCGTCTCCCGCGAAGGGAAGCCCGATCATGAGCAGAGTGTAGCAGTGACAATACCCAGCAGTTGGCGCCCTCAGTAGATTCCGCCCGGCGGGACGATGACGCCGGCGCTGTGCAACGGAAAAGAATCTATCCCGGGCGTTGCCCCTGCTCCACACATGTTTGCCCGTACGGACAGAGCCGCACCATAGCCTGACGCATAGGCGCTTATCCGCTAAGGGCGCCTACGGCCGCTCATCACTCCGTCATGCAGTCATTCAACAGGTTCGCAATGAAAGATATGAAAGACCAGCCTGGCAGCAGTACCTCACTTCCGGACATCGCGGCACAAATCCGCAGCGTCCTGTAGTTCACTCCGACGGCAATCATGAACAGCTATCGACGGAAAACCCTCGATCCATGGACGAAGGACGGATGAGCATCATGCGCTACAACGTAGGCCAACATTTGCCTCGCCGTCGGGCGCTATCGGACAGCCTGTGGGCGCCCGGGGACGCCGATTCACTACCGTTTAGGCCCAAGTCATGTCGCCCTCCCCCGCACCCATCATGAAGAAGCAGAACAGCAACCAACAGCCGCCAAGGAGGAACCAGGTGAACACCTAACGATGCAACAAAGAATCTCGCACCAAATTCTTCCCAAGTCATGTGAGTCGATCAATGAACGCCCATGAACTGGTAACGAACAACAACCCGTCGATCCAGGAAGGCAAGGAGGCCGCCGGCCACACCACCGGCCACCAGTGAAAAAGGCCCCCGAAGGGGTCAACAAGTGAACAGAATGTGCACACTCAGAGGCTAAAAAGCACCTGACCTGAGGAAACACTGTCCCGAGGTGGGACTCGAACCGGGCGCCAAGCCTTGAAAAACCGTCCCTCCCCTGAAGACATAGCCAATCCGGCCCAGTCCGATGCCGGTACAACCGAATCCGAAGCCCAGGGTGTGCACATTGTGCACACC